>NZ_JBHFKV010000014.1:0-91377 GCF_042879355.1 Photorhabdus sp. RM71S
TGACATGCGGCTCTTTTAAATAGCGGCGGTCTGTTCCGCAGTAAAAAAATGACAGCGTAAAATAGCCATCATTTAATACGTGGCGTTAGCGAGAACAATAGACCGCGTCCAACTGAGTAGGATGGAGTGGAGACAAGTAACAGAGAATTTCACTCTCTAAATATTATGACCACAAGATCACGATATTTGTCATATGAACATGAAAAAATGTGATAAATATCACATAAAACAGCTAATTAATCGATATCAGTTCCGATTTTTCATAATTGAATTCTTTAATTAATAAATCGCTCAATCGCTCCTTTTCAATCGAAACTTGTCGGCCAAGTTGGGTTGGATTCGAACCCATTTGCACGGTACAACCCAACTGCCGATAAGGCGCTATTTCGACGTCGATATAAAAAACTTCGCCCCGGAGATAAATCACGGCTTGCCAGTGATTGTTAACATGCTCACACTTTCTATTGCGTGCGAAACCCTTGGTCTGTAAGGGATAACGAGCGGAGAACATCATAGTGAAAGCATATCAACAGACAGTATCTGAATGGTTGCGCCTTGTTGGTGAACGCCAAGGTGTAGCTTTGAGCATTGGCAGCGATGGTCACTGTACAGTACCTTTCGGCCAAGGTGGTGAGTGCATCATCGAAGTGCCGGGTAATGATGACGTTCAGGCATTTTATTTCTATATTCCTTTGTTGCGATTGCCAGCAGATGAGCCGGGCCAGTTGATGTTGACCCGGGCTGCCCTTGAGCTGAATATGTTCGGTCTTACCACGGGCGGTAGTCAGATCAGTCTGGACAGTCGTACCAATTATCTGGTGTTGAGCTTCTCCGCGTTAATCGAGATGTTCGATGAAACTGCATTTATGCAGACTCTGGGAGAGTTCCTCGATCTTGGGATCAGCTTGCAGTCTCAGTTTCAGGTGATCAACACCCAGCAGAATGGCGCATCATCTGTGCTGCATCCATTACCCGGTTCAGCCATCGTATGCTGAATTTCGGTCATCTGAATAACCAAGGAGAATAATAAGATGTCTATTCAAGGTATTGGGCACACTCCCAGCGCCACGGTATTGGCACCCCTTTCGAACGGAGAAGTACAGACACCATCTCGCAATAATAATGTTCATCATCATCTTGCCTCTCATTACACCAGTACTGGTCTTGGTACTCAGGTATCGCCGGGCAAGGTGCTAACCACCACACTGAAATATCTGACATTGAGTGCCCCGGCTCGCAAGATTGGCACTGCCATACAGGGAGGACATGACTCCCATGCACAGAGTGCCAAAGGTAAGGCGCGTTACTGGACTGGGGCCATTATCAAGGGATTGGCTAATATCACGGGCGGTGCCAGTAGTGTAACGAGTGGTGCAATTTCAGTCGGTGTTACAGGCGTTAAAAACCTGGCGGAATCCACAGGGCGTTTGCTAGCATCTTCTGCCTTAGGGCTGGCTGGAGCGGGCGCGAAGGGAGTCTCGCACCTACCGTTTGGCGCGTCCGATCGTTTGCAGGCTGGAACGCGTGCCGAGCAATTGCTGAATTCTGCCAAGGTGATCGCCAAACCTGCGTTTGTGGCTAAAGCGGAGCAAGAGCCGTTGAATGCTGTGGGAGCTAAGGCAGTGATGGATGCGGCTCAATTGGCGAGAATCAGTTGCTCCAGTAGCTATCGGGATATGCCTGCGGGTTACAGTCATGCCACTTTAGCTGATATCCCGTCCTCAATACTGGCTCGCCGGGAGGATGGCAGTGGCGGAACTGGCAGTGAGTTAACCCTGCATGTTCGCCCCAGCAAGGGGGTGAATGATCCTTTAATCCTTGAGGGAGATGGCTGGTCTGCGCTCAAGGTTGCTGTTTACAAACGTGACGATACTATGGTGCTCTCCTTCGTGGGCACCCAGCCAACTAAGCGTCCTGGTACAGTGAAGAGTGACGTCGGCGCTGCTTTGGGGATCAAGGACAGCGCGTTTCAGGATGCTGACCGTTTGGTCAAGGCTTTTACTAAACAATATGGCGGCAAGGTTGAGGTTCTAGGCCACTCCTTGGGAGGCGGGCTGGCGCAATATGCGGGCATCAAACATGGGATCAAGGTCACCGCATTCAACAGCATGGGATTGCATGTAGGATTACGGGATCGGCTGGCCGACAAGTTGGATAGTGCCAACGTCACCCACATCAATACCAGTAGCGATCCTCTGAGTCAGAAGGCCGAACATGGTATTTGGGGGCTGGATGCTTCTTCTCAGGTAGGCAAGCGTTATGTTATTGAGCATTCAGGTGGTCACCGTATGGAGTCGGTGACCGCAGGTTTGGAAGCCTTACTGGCTTAACGACTCGATATGTCAGGACAACGCCTCCTGGGGAGGCGTTGTCGCTGCCAACAGGCACGGTATTTAATGCAGTTGCACCTTATTTCAGCGCCTTGAGGATTTGCCAGGCCGCTTTGATGCGCGCTTCATTGGGGTAGTTTTTGTTGGCCAGCAGCACAATACCCATTTGCTCTTGCGGCACAAACGCGACATACGCGCCGAAGCCATTGGTGGAACCGGTTTTATTGATAAAAAGCGCATCCGTTGGCGGCTCTGGCGGCGATAGTTCCGTGGTTTTGTTGGCCTGATAAGCGATCTGCGCCGAGTTGCCGCTCAGTACCTGCTCAAGGGTAACGGGCCAGTGATAAAGCTCCCAGCCCAGCCCTTGCGTCATCTCCCCCACCCGGTAATAGCCGGTATGGGTTGCCCGAATGGCCTGTGCCAGTTTGCTGTCACCTATGCGGGAAGGATCGATATTTGCGTCTACGAAGCCGATCAGCTCCTGTGCACTGGTTTTCAGACCATAGGCTTCCTCATCCAGCACGCCGGGAGTTATGCGAATCGGTTTATTCTCTTTTGAATAACCCAATGCATAATTTTTCATCTCCTGCTCGGGCACGTTAAACCGGGTATGGTGTAGACCAAGCGGTGAAAGGATTTGGTTTTTCACCAGTATTGAGTAAGATTTTTCAAGGCGTTGGGCAACGATATAGCCCGCCAGGCCAATGCTGGGATTGGAGTACTGGCGGTAGGTTCCGGGCGTGTACTTTGGCTGCCAGTGCTGAAACCAGTCCACCATTTTGTTATTGCTGTCGATCTCATCAGGGAATTGTAACGGCAGGCCGCCTGCGGTATAGGTGGCAATATTCAGCAGGTTTATGTTGTCAAAGGTGCTGCCTGCAAGCGGTTGAAAATGCTGGCTGGCCTTATCGGAGAGGGAAATGGCTCCCGTCACCTGCGCCCAAGAAATCAGGCTGCCGGTAAAGGTTTTGCTGACCGATCCTATTTCAAAGATTGTCTCTTTGGTGACCGGCGTGTTGCTCTCTTTTGACGCGTCACCGTATTGATAGAAAAAATGTTGACCGCGGAAAGTCACCGCAATCGCCATTCCTGGAATGTCATATTCCTGCATCAGGGAGTGTATGGTCTTATCAACGGTATTTGTCAGGCGGGGCTGATCTGGTGTATTCGAGGCTTGAGCGCCGAGAGAAGCGGCAAACAGCAAACTGCCAGTCAGCACCGAAAATCGTTTTGTCATGTGGCGTGTCCTTCAATTACAGTGAGAGCTTTCAGTCTTGGATTCTATCAGGATTTGTACACCCAATCACAAAATTTGTGATCTCTATCACCTGACAAAATAAAACTTTGCGGTTGCTGATTGAAAACCAAGCGCTTTCGTTTCTTTATATCAATTGCTACCCAAAATGGGGATGAAAACTGATTTTTGGGTAAATAGTCAGTGACCAGAGAATTTAGTATTTCCTTTCGTTACGTTTCCAATCGAAACCTTTTATGCCAATTTTTGTCTATATAATAGACTGTAATAGCGATCACAATTTCATTTAATTGCTTTTGCTGTAATTAAATCGAAAGAGAGGGAAAGCAATTCATCACAGGCGGCATAAATTTGTCGCTGAAAATCTGAGGAGTATAACGGAATGGCTGTAGATACCGTAAAAAGACGTGAACAGATTATCGACTTGCTGTGTCATGAGGGCAGCGTGCGTGTCGAGCATCTGAGTACTCATTTTGGGGTTTCCAGTGTCACTATCCGTAATGACCTGCGTTATCTGGAACAAAAAGGTTGTGCATTGCGTTCCTATGGCGGTGCCATGTTGAATCAGCAATTCGCCTTTGATCGCCCCTTGCAAGATAAAGGCCGGATGAATCGTGATGTGAAATCGCGCATTGCGGCCAAGGCGGCACAGTTTGTTCAGGATGGTGATGCTCTGATCCTTGATTCTGGTTCGACTACCACGCAAATTGTGCCATTTCTGAAAGAGCGGCGTGATCTGGTCGTCATGACTAACGCGTTGAATATCGCCTATGAATTGGCGGGGTTTGACCGGATGGAGGTGATGGTGCTTGGCGGGAGTGTGCGTCAGAACTCCTACTCGCTCTATGGCCCGGCGGCGGAACAGCAATTGCGTCAATATCGCTTTGACACCCTATTTCTTGGCGTCGATGGTTTTGATCTGGAAGCAGGGATAACCACGCCACACCCCGGTGAAGCCCACCTTAATCGCGTAATGTGTGAGGTAGCGCATGAAATTATCGCGGTGGCGGATGCCAGTAAATTTGGGCGCAGAAGTTTTTGTATGATCCGTCAAGCTGGACAGATTCATCGGCTGATTACTGACAGTCGGATCCCCGATAACTACAGGCGGGCATTAATTGAACTCGGTGTGGATGTGATTATTGCCGACGAATAGTTCTTACCGAGATTCTTGCCCGCATGGGAGACACCATGCAGTCACTATTACAACTTATCCGTCGTCACAAATCAGGTGAAGCAGTGGGGATCTATTCGGTCTGTTCCGCTCATCCCTGGGTATTGGAAAGTGCTTTGCGCGTCGCTAAAGAGCGTAAGACCTCGGTATTGATTGAAGCAACTTCTAATCAGGTCAATCAGTTTGGTGGTTATACCGGGATGCAACCTGCTCAATTCCGGGATGCAGTTTGGCAACAGGCCGATCGCATTGGTTTACCGCGTGATCGTGTCTGGTTAGGGGGCGATCATCTTGGACCCAATGCCTGGCAGGATCTTCCCGCTGAACAGGCAATGAAACTGGCTGAAACGTTGATACACGATTATGTGGCGGCGGGGTTTCGTAAGATACATCTCGATTGCTCGATGTCCTGTTTGGATGATCCAACGCCGCTTGGCGACAAGGAGGTTGCGGTACGTGCAGCTCGTTTGTGTCAGGTGGCAGAACGTTGTTGGCAGCAGGTGGGGGGAGAACCACCGGTTTATGTGATAGGTACCGAAGTGCCGGTACCGGGCGGAGCGAAAGAAGCATTGGCAGGAATGCAAGTCACGACGCCTCAGGCAGCGGCGACAACGTTGAGTGTACATCAACAAGCCTGGCGATTGGCTGGACTGGAACCGGTATGGCCGCGGGTGATTGCGCTGGTGGTGCAACCGGGGGTGGAGTTCGATCACCATTATATTGAACATTATCAACCTAAACGTGCAGCGGCACTGAGTCAATATATCGAATCTCAACCCTATTTAGTCTATGAAGCTCATTCCACTGATTATCAAACGGCGCAAGCTTACCGTGAATTGGTACGTGATCACTTTGCCATTTTGAAAGTCGGCCCAGCTTTGACTTTTGCTTTACGTGAGGCGCTTTTCGCACTCGATAAAATCGATGGTGAATGGAATGGGGAACAGGACGCGGCTCATCTGTGCGCCACGTTAGAACAGGTCATGCTTGAGCAGCCGGAGCACTGGAATCGCTATTACCATGGTACACCGCATCAACAGTTTATTGATCGTCAATACAGTTTGAGTGATCGCATTCGTTACTACTGGCCGCATCCACAGGTACAACAGGCAGTGAATACCTTGATGGATAACCTGCGTTGTCGCCCGGTTTCCCTTTCACTGCTGAGTCAGTACCTGCCGGAGCAGGCGCAGGCCGTTAATGCCGGAAGGTTGGATAATGACCCAC
The DNA here is from genome assembly GCF_042879355.1 of Photorhabdus sp. RM71S. NCBI lineage: Bacteria > Pseudomonadati > Pseudomonadota > Gammaproteobacteria > Enterobacterales > Morganellaceae > Photorhabdus > Photorhabdus sp. RM71S. The sequence goes on from NZ_JBHFKV010000014.1 coordinate 5,987, forward strand.
ACGCTTGGGTGTTGGATAAAATTCGTTCTGTACTCTTAAACTATGTGCAGGCTTGTGAGCCCGAGGTACAAGGAGTTTTAGCATGAATGAACTGTTTTCCTATGCCGAAGTCTGGCTGCGTGAGCACCATGCGTTGCATACTGCCAGAGAGATTCATCAACAGCCTGAGCTTTGGCGTCAGTTATATCAAAATCTGCAACGTGAAGAAGCGTTATGGCGACCCTTTTTGCAGCCTTTATTATCTGAGCTGGAGTTACAGATAGTGCTGTGTGGCGCAGGTTCCTCCGCGTTTATCGGGCGCACATTGGCGCCTTGGTTGCGCGAGCAGTGTGGACTGAATGTGGTCGCGTACAGCACCACAGACATTGTGCCTTCTCCTTTGCAATATCTCGATCCAACACGTTCAACCTTGCTGATTTCTTATGGGCGATCGGGCAATAGCCCGGAGAGCGTGGCGGCGGTAAAACTGGCGGATCAGCTCCTGTCACGCTGTTATCACCTGATGCTGACCTGTAATCCCGGCGGTGCGTTAGCGCGTTATGCCGAAGGGCGCTCTCACGTCTGTTCGTTGAATATGCCACAGGGTTCTCATGACCAAAGTTTTGCTATGACGTCCAGTTTTAGCTGCATGACGTTAGCAACAGTGCTGCTGCTAGGGCCATTGACGTTGGAACAGTGTGATGAGCCGTTGAGGGCGATGATCGTGTTGTGTGAGCGGGAAAGGGAACAGTGGCAGACACAGATTAAGCGGCTGGCCCGTTGTGGTTTTAAACGCATGATGTGTTTGGGTTCCAGTTGTTTTACTGGGATAGCAGAGGAGGGAGCGCTCAAGATGCTGGAGCTGACTGCCGGGCGTGTCACGACGCGTTACGATTCGTCAATGGGGGTGCGTCATGGGCCGAAGTTTATGATCGAACGCGATACGTTGGTGGTCATGATGCTTTCGGCTGATCAGTATCGTCGTCGTTATGATCTCGATCTGTGGCATGAGCTGAATCATGACGGATTGGCGTGTCAAATTGTTGCACTGAGTGGCACACAGGGGAAAGGGTTCACTGTGGTTAACAGTGAACAAGACGATATCTGGCTGTTGTTCCCCTATTTGATATTTTTGCAGATGTTAGCGTTTGAAACCTCGCTGGCACTGGGCATAACGCCAGACAATCCATGTCCGACAGGGGAAGTCAACCGTGTGGTGAAGGGGGTGGAAATTTATCCTTATCATCCACCGTATTCACCAAGAATAAAATGTAGCAGGAGTGATTATGTCGATACCGAATATTTTAATGACTCGAATTGATAACCGGTTGGTGCATGGTCAAGTCGGTGTGACCTGGACCAATTCACTGGGGGCCAATTTGGTATTGGTGGCTAATGATCACGTTGCCAGTGATTTGATGCAGCAAAATCTGATGGATATGGTGGTTTCTGATGGGGTTCAGACGCGTTATTTCACTCTGCAAAAAACCATTGATGTGATTCATAAAGCGGCTGAGCGCCAGAAGATTTTTATCGTCTGTAAAACACCGCAGGATGTACTGACGTTAGTAAAAGGCGGAGTACCGATCCGCTTCGTCAACGTGGGTAATATGCATTTTGCTGAGGGAAAGCGTCAAATTCATAAGACGGTTTCGGTTGATGACAGTGACGTGGTGGTATTTCGTGAACTGGAGCAACTGGGTATCACTTGCGAGATTCGGCGAGTGCCAGATGAAGCGGGAGAACCTATCGCCAAATTGCTGGTTTGAGGGGGGAGTTATGCTGATTGATGCGATATTGATTGGGTTACTGGCTGGATTGGCCGGGGTGGATCTGTTCGACGGGTTGACTCATTTTCATCGTCCAGTGGTGATTGGGCCGTTGGTCGGGCTGATTTTAGGGGATGTGCAGACGGGTTTGCTGGTCGGGGGGACACTGGAGCTGGTCTGGATGGGAATGGTGCCACTGGCAGGTGCTCAGCCGCCAAATGTGGTGATTGGGGGTGTGATTGGCACGGCATTTGCCATTTTGACTCATACTGATCCTAAGGTGGCGATTGGTATCGCGGTGCCGTTTTCTATTGCGGTACAAGGCTGCATCACCCTGCTGTTTACCCTGTTCTCACCCATGATGCATAAATGCGATCAGATGGTGAAAGCGTTGAACTGGCGCGGCGTGGAACGTGTGAATTATCTGGGTATCACCATTCTGTTTTGTTTCTATTTTATCGTGGCATTTCTGCCAGTCTATTTCGGTGCTGACGCTGCCAGCGTCATGGTACAGAAGGCGCCGCAATGGTTGTTGGATGGTCTGGCGGTTGCGGGCGGCATGATGCCTGCTATCGGTTTTTCTATGCTGATGAAAATTATGATGAAAAAGACTTATATCGCTTATTTCATTTTAGGTTTTATTTCAGTCACATTCCTTAATATGCCGATTATTGCCGTAGCACTTGGCGCTTTTGCGATTGCATTGATCGATTTCTTTAACCGTTCCCGTATGGAAGAGGCCGCTGAACGCAGCGCGCCTACCACTCAATCTCAGGAGATGGAAGATGGCATTTAACGATACCGATGCAGCTATGGCAGCTAAAGCTGAGAACAGGATGGCGCAGACGCTGGCAACCAGTCAGGTTGAACAGGATGACTATCAGGACACGATACCGAGTGAGGATCTGACCAACGGCGATTTGAATCGTATGGCGTGGCGCTCTTTGTTGCTACAGGCGTCATTTAACTATGAGCGTATGCAGGCGGGGGGCTGGTTGTACACCTTGATCCCGGGTCTGCGTAAGATCCACAAGAATCCGCAAGATCTCGCAAATTCGATGAAGATGCATATGGAGTTTATCAATGTGCATCCGTTTGATGCCACCTTCCTGTCTGGGTTGGTGCTGGCAATGGAGCGAAATAAGGAGAAAATTTCCACTATTCGTGCAGTAAAAGTGGCGCTGATGGGGCCACTAGGTGGGATTGGCGATGCATTATTCTGGTTGACTCTGCTACCCATCTGCGCGGGTATTGGGGCCTCTCTGGCGCTACAGGGCAGTCTGTTTGGCCCCATCATATTCCTGTTGCTGTTCAATATCGTGCATTTCGGCTTGCGTTTTGGTTTGGCGCATTATGGTTATCGTGCAGGAACCAGCGCGTTAAGCTTGTTGAAAAAGCATACCAAAAAGATCTCCCACGCTGCTTCAATTGTGGGAATGACGGTAATCGGAGCGTTGGTAGCTTCCTATGTCCATCTCTCAACGCCAGTAATAGTAAATGCCGGTAAGGCCAGTGTGGCGTTGCAGAAGGATGTGCTGGACAAACTAATGCCTAATTTGTTGCCGTTGTGTTTCACCCTGCTAGTGTTTTGGTTGATGAAAAAAGGATTTTCCCCGGTCAAGTTAATTGGTTTGACGGTTGTGATCGGTATTGTAGGGAAGTTTGTGGGTTTTCTTTAATAAACGGCACTGAGGAGAGGGAATGTTAGGTATTGTAATCACCGGTCATGGACATTTCGCCAGTGGGTTGTTGCAGGCAGTGGAACAAGTTGTCGGACGACAACCGCAGTGCTGTGCTGTCGATTTTCCTGAGGGAATCAGTACGCAACAATTATTGGTGTTGTTGGAGGCGGCCTGCACAGCTTGTGATAGTGGTGAGGGTATCATTATTCTCAGTGACTTACTGGGTGGATCACCGTTTCGGCAGGCGGCGCAACTGGCAATAGCTAATCCATGTTATGAAGTTATTGCCGGTACGAATATGCAACTGGCGGTAGAGATGGTGCTAGATCGTGAAGGTATGACGCTGGAAACATTTCGTGATACGGCGCTGGAGTGTGGGCGGCGGGGATTAACCAGCCTGTGGCACGAACAGCAGAAACGAGGGTATGACAGCCCGAATCTGGATGGCATTTGAGGAGCTTACATGTATCTGATTTCCAGTCGTCAAATGTTGAAAAAGGCTCTGCGTGGAGGCTATGCGGTTCCTGCTTTTAACGTCCATAATCTGGAAACTGTCCAGGTGATAGCGGAAACCGCTGCACGCTTGGCATCACCGGTTATTCTGGCAGGTACGCCGAGTACTTTCAGTTATGCGGGGACTGACTACCTAGTGTCAATCTGTCAGGATGCTGCTCGTCGCCACAATCTGCCGCTGGCGTTGCATCTCGATCATCATGAGGAACTGGAGGATATCAGTCATAAAGTGACCGCAGGTGTGCGCTCGGTAATGATTGATGGCTCGCATTTACCCTTTGAAGAGAATATTCGTAAGGTGGCTGAGGTGGTACGATTTTGCCATCGTTACGATGTTAGCGTTGAGGCGGAATTGGGGCGGCTAGGCGGGCAGGAAGATGATTTGCAGGTCTCCAGTGCCGATAGTTTTTTTACCGATCCGCTGGCAGCAAAAGCCTTTGTTGCCCGTACCGGTATTGATTCTCTGGCGGTAGCGATTGGTTCTGCGCATGGTTTGTATCATGGTGAACCGCATTTGGATTTTGATCGGCTAGCGGCAATCTGTGAACAGGTGGATATTCCGTTGGTGCTACATGGTGCATCGGGTATTCCTGAAGTGATGATACAGCAGGCGATTGGTCTTGGTGTATGCAAAGTCAATGTGGCGACCGATCTGAAAATTGCTTTTGCTGATGCGGTAAAGCGTTATTTCATTCAGCACCCAGATGCGAATGATCCACGTAAATATATCGCGCCGGGAAAACAGGCTATGCAGGCAGTAGTAGAAGAAAAAATCCGGATTTGTGGCAGTGCAGGTAAGCTGTATTCGTGAAGGTTCTGTTTTTTCATCCTGACTATTAAGGAAACTGCTGTGAAAATAAGAACGTTAAATAAAATCACGTTAAGTTTATTAGCGAGTTCCATGTTGTATAACACCCCAGTCTGGGCAGATAGCTGGCTGTTGGACGGTAACAATTACCATGTAACGGTTAGCGACGAACACGGTAAAGTAACGCAATTAAAATTTGAAAATCCAACAAACCACGATCACATCATCATTGACAATCTGTTTGAAATCACGTTGAAATCGGGAGAAAAGCTCACGGCTAAAGATTTTCAGATTACTGACATTAGCAAAAAGCGAAATCGTATTGTTATCTCTCTGAAACATGGTGACATTCAGGTAAGCAATATAATTACTGTGGAGGGTAAAGATAAATACGGCTCGTTTGAAATCACCATTACACCGCAGGAAAACGCGTTGGAGCTCAGCTCTGTCTCGTTGATACCATTTCACACTAAAACCCCTTTTGTTCACGGGTCTATCGTCAGTTCACCGATTATCAGCGATAGCTTCTTTATTGTTCCCGGTAATCCATTGATTACCACTGAGGCTTATAAAGGGAGCGCTTCGCAAAAAATTGCGCTCTCTATCCCGCTAGAGCCGGGGAAAACGTTAAGTTATAAGACGTATATTGGTGTTTATCAGCAAGGGCAATTGCGGCGCAACGTCAATGAGTTTTTGAACAATGCGCGTCCGCGTAAATATAGTCCTTACTTACATTACAACTCTTGGTACGATATTGGTTTCTTCACGCCTTATACCGAACAAGAGTCGTTGACTCGTATCAAACAGTTTGGGCAGGAGTTGGTGACTAAGCGCGGTGTGAAGTTGGGTGGTTATCTGTTTGATGATGGTTGGGATAACCTCAAAGGAGATTGGGGTTTTAGTCAGGCATTTCCCCATGAGTTCAAAAATCTTAAACAGGCAGCAGATCAATATCGTGCTCGTTTAGGTATTTGGCTTTCTCCTTGGGGCGGTTATGGCCCACCTGGTGAGCAACGTGTTTCGCATGCGGAGGAGTTTGGTTATGAAGTGATAGATGGCAGATTTGCGCTCTCAGGCCCTAATTACTACGCCAATTTCCATAACCGGGTACTCAACCTGATTCAACAACAAAATGTATCCATGTTTAAGCTGGATGGCACCGGCAATGCTGATCGTGTGATTAAAGGGAGTTCATTCACCAGTGATTTTGATGCCGCTATCCACCTTATTGAAGATATGCGCAGTACAGGCAATGATCTGTTTATCAACTTGACCACAGGCACCAAAGCCACGCCTTCTTGGCTATTTTTCGCCGATTCTATTTGGCGTGGCGGCTATGATGTGGAGTTTCACGGTACAGGTTCCAAAGTGCAGCAGTGGCTTACCTATCGTGATGCAGAAACTTATCGTAATGTCGTCAGAAAGGGGCCGCTGTTCCCACTGAATTCGTTGATGCTGCATGGCATTGTTTATGCTAAACAGGCTAAGCATCTGGATAAACAGTCACCTAAAGATTTTGCCGATCAGGTTTGGAGCTATTTTGGCAGCGGCACGCAGTTACAGGAGATGTATGTTACGCCTGAACTGTTGACCACCGAGGATTGGGATACGTTGGCAAACGCGGCGAAATGGTCAGAGAAAAATAAAGATGTGTTGTTTGATACCCATTGGATTGGTAAAGATCCCACCGATCTAGCGGTGTATGGTTGGGGAGCCTGGAGTCCGAAAAAGTCGATTATCACTTTGCGCAATCCTGCTGATGAAGTGAAACAATATTATCTGGATCTGCAAAGCGATCTTGAATTGCCTGATAATCAGCCTTCGGTATATGACGTTAATATCGATTATGGCGAGAACAGCTCGGTACCGAAGTTTATCAATAAAACGGCGTTGATTACGCTTCAGCCGTTGGAGACATTGACCTTTTCTTTGACACCATCGAAATAATCACAGTGTTATTGAACTGCCCTGAATAATGATTTTATTCGGGGCAGTGATTATTTTGTGAAATTATTGTGATGGTGTTTTATTGGAAAAAAATCAGCCTATTGTCAATAAACTAACATTTGAGACATATTAGATTTTGGTTCTGCTAATAACTTTTTCTGCCGCTATATGTGATAGAAAACCTGAGCGGCTCCCGTATTCTGGATGATTTGCGACGAATTGATCGATACGGCGGATTAGTAATGATGGAAGAGTTACGTTGATTTTCTCTGACTTTCCCATTAATCATGTAATATCCACATTAATTACTGCCCATATTGCTCCTATATATTCAGGATCGGTAAGGTAGTTTTCTACGCTTGTCGCTTCTGGTACTGCTTCATTATCATCAATCAGCAACTCGATATGCGCTTCAATTGCTTCGCGGACGCTTTCTAGTGCATCTGTAAAATTATCCCCTCCAGAAAAGCAACCTGGGATATCAGGGACACGGACGCCGAAGGATGAATGACCTTTATCAATAGCAACTGGATATAACATTTACACCTCCGAGAAGTGGGCTCAAAGCCCTGCCTGTTTCTTGATACTTTTCAATGTTGGTAAAGGTATATCCTTTTGTTGTTATGGGCTAATGGTCTTGTCAGAATTGTCTGTAACTGAGTGGTGGAAACAAGTCACAGCAATTGTTTTTTTAAGAATTCATTTAAAGGGCAAAGTTAATGAAAGCATTGATCGTAATTGACATGTTAAACGATTTTGTCACAGGGGCACTTGCTAATGAGGCGGATGCGATGAAGATCGTGCCGGTAATCAAGCGGTTGATTGATCATGCCCGGCGTCAACCTGATTGGCCGGTGGTTTATGCTAATGATGCTCATCGAGCTGATGATCGGGAAATAAGTATTTGGGGTAAACATGCAATGGCCGGAACATCAGGCGCTAATGTCATTGAGGCACTGGCTCCTATTGGAGCAGAACGTGAATTGTTTTGCCCAAGCGATTTTATGGGGCTTTCGATGGAACCAATCTGGAAGAGGTTTTGAAAGCATATGGTGTGACGGAAGTTGTGTTAACCGGCCAACATACTCATTGTTGTGTCAGACATACCGCTTATGGCGCATTTATACGCGGTTATAGAATCAAGGTTCCATCAGATGCCGTGTGTGTTTTTCCGGGGGTCGATCAGCAAGCGGCTCTGGATTATCTTAAAACTATTTACGGCGCTGAAATTATAATGAGCACTGCATTAGTCATGTAAATTGGAATAATGGGTTATAGTCGGCTACCCGAACAATATTTCTTATACCCATCATGGGTATTGGTGTTGATGGTGGGTATGAGAGGTGCTATCATTCTCTTGGTTTTGATTAAAGAGAGGGATAATGTCTAGCGATGAACTAATAAAGCAAATCAAAGCGGTTGGCTGGAATTTTGTGCGAGCCAATGGTTCGCATCATGTTTTCGAGAAATCAGGGGAACCCAGCCCGATAGTAATTCCGCATCCGCGCAAAGATTTGGCGGTCGGGACGCTCAATAAAATACTTAAACAAGCAGGACTGAAATAACTTAATTAAGCGGTTGAAAGGCCGCTCTTTAATCAAAGAGAAGGTGTAAGCATGAGATATCCTATTTATTTACATCAGGCTGACGACGGATCGTTTTCCGGTTTTGTGCCAGACGTGATCGGATGTTACTTTGCTGGCGATACCATTGATGACGCTATTGGCGATGCTCAAAACGCATTAGATACTTATTTTGAATACATGAGCGAAAAGGGTGAGGCTCCAGTACAAGCCAGAACTGTTGCTGACCATCTAAGCAATGAAGATTGCACCGGCGGCAGTTGGGCTTATGTTGACATGGATTTAACTAAATACGATGGAAAAGCCATCAAGCTAAACATTACTATGCCCCAACTTTTGTTGGGTAGAATTGATGAATACGTGAACTCACATCGTGAGTATCATAGCCGCAGCGGATTCTTGGCTGAATTGGCTCGGCGTGAGCTATCGAAACACTCGTAAGATAATCCCTCTATCAAAACCATGAAAAGCCCGCTAACAGTGGGTTTTTTCTTTTAAGAATACCAAAGTGACATGACTAACCTCAGTTTCGTTTAAAAATAGCGATATCACAATCCCGTAAATTCAAGCTCGGTTTTTTAGGTTGGAATACGCGATGACGGGGAATACGGAGGTTGTGACAAACGGCAATTTTGGTTGAATCAATAAAAGCGCTCCCCTGGGTTTCAGCCTTGCGTGACGAAAGAAAAGCACAGAGAGGAATGAGCGCCCTTTGCTTTAAGGTTAACATCCGGGTGTAGCTGACCAACCGGGGAAAATCGGCCTTAAGATAGTGTTTAATATGCTGAATATAAAACATTTTAAAATCACGATAACGGCTCATGTGGAATAAAATGAGGAGCGTCATCACTTCACTGAGAGAAAGGGAAGCTTCGCGGCGACGTTTGAGCAAACCATTTTCAATTAACTGTTGATGCCAGAGAGGAATAAATTTTTGGCAAAAGTCATCGACGCAACAGTAAAGTTCTTCTAAATTAGATATGTCTGAGGATCTCCACGATTTTGTTTTATCTAGCAAAAACTTTGATCGTGCCTCAGGCACTTAGTCCCCTTCTTAAGCAAACCTCAGGTTAAATAATAAGTTAGTGAAAGTTAAACAGCGGGTAAATTACGGCCATAATAAATTTCTTGTATCTCTTTTTTCAAAAGATGGGTAATTTCCTGCTTTTCAGTTTCACTAAGTTGTTCTGGTGTGGCATTAAATAGGTAATCATTCAGGTCAAATCTTTTTAGCATCATTTTTGTATGAAATAGATTTTCCTGATAAATATTAACATCCATCATGTAATACTGCGATTGCACTTCTTCAGTCATATAATTCTGAATAGAACTGATTTCATGATCGATATAGTGTTTCATGCCATTCACATCTCTGGTGAAACCTCGGACGCGGTAATCCATTGTGACAATATCTGATTCTAATTTGTGGATCAGATAGTTCAGCGCTTTGAGAGGTGAAATAACACCGCAGGTTGATACTTCAATATCAGCTCTGAAAGTGCATATGCCGCCGCCCGGATGGCTTTCTGGATAAGTGTGAACGCAGATATGGCTCTTATCCAAATGAGCAACGGCGGAATCGGGTAACGGACCTGGATTTTCAGTATTGTCTACATCCTTTGGGTCCATCGGCTCTTCGCTGACGAGTATGGTAACGCTTGCCCCTTGTGGCTCATAGTCCTGACGGGCGATATTCAAAATATTTGCACCAATGATCGAACATGTTTCGCTAAGAATTTCCGTTAAACGGTTAGCGTTATATTGTTCGTCAATATAAGCGATATAACTATCCCGATCAGCTTGACTTTTTGCATAACAGATATCGTAAATACAAAAACTCAGGCTTTTTGTCAGGTTATTAAAGCCGTGCAATTTCAGCTTGTGCAATTTATTTCACCTCCTGGCTAATGGGTGATTATGGGTTCTCGGATAGTGCATCCAGCAGATATTGTGGTAGAGCAAAGCTACCGACATGAACGGCTGGATTGTAGTAACGGCAGGTAAAACCTGCGTTGTCAAAGCGCTGTTGCAATGTTGTTAGATCCACATAGCGCAGTGCCGGGTTCTGACTCGCCCAGGCAAAGGTCATAATTCCGCCATAATAGGTTGGAATAGCTGCCTGATAGAAACCGCTGTCAGCAAAATAGTTGCTCAATTTTTTATGGCTGGTGATGGCTTCGTCCTGTTGCAGGAAACAGACACCATTCTGAGCAACAAAGATGCCATCTTCATTCAGGCAGCGTTGGCAACCTTGATAGAATTCAGATGTGAATAATCCTTCGCCCGGCCCGATCGGATCAGTGCAGTCAGAGATAATGACATCGAATTTCTGATCGGTGGTATTAACGAAATTAACGCCATCGTCAATGATCAGATTAAAGCGTGGATCATCATAAGCACCGGCATTATGATTAGGCAGATACTGACGGCAGAATTCCACTACGCCAGCATCGATTTCAACCATAGTGATGCTTTTAAGATATTGATGACGGCAGACTTCACGTAGCATACCGCCATCACCGCCGCCGATAATCAGTACTCGTTTGGTGTTCCCGTGGGCGAACAAAGGAACATGAGCCATCATTTCGTGGTAGATAAATTCATCACGTTCAGTCGTTTGTACTGTGCCATCCAGCGCCATAATGCGGCCTAATGCTGCGTTTTCAAAGATAATCAAATCTTGATGCTCAGTTTTATCGTGATAAAGTACTTTATCGACGGAGAAATACTGACCAAAGTTGGCGTGCAGGGTTTCGTACCAAATTTCTTTTTGTGACATATCCCGGCTTTTCCTCCACTGTGACAGTCATGAAAGTTGGGAGCACATAATAACCAACAATTCTCACAGTTGCACGGTGAAATTTACCCCTTTAGGGGTATGAGGAAAAGGACTATTTAACGTAGGCGAATAAACTCAGAGAATCTCTGGCGAGAGCATGGCACTTTATCGCATTAGACAGATAAATTCCTTTTAGATCTTGGTAGCTTTCTTCATTGAGCTTGTCCATCAATCGGCTGTTGTAATTAGTTAAATCCCACTTATTGCGTTGAGCAAAATAAATAATAGCTCGTTTAATTTCCCGGTCAGGAATTTGGCTGTAACCACAGTCATATTTCAGGTAGATAAACACCGCTGTCAGATCGGCCAGATCTTCAGCTTCATTTTCTGTCAGCGCTTTTGCGGGGTGAGAAAAACCGAAAAGAACCAGTATGTAAGTCAAGAGAGCTAATTTTCGCATTTGTATTATTATAATCAATCCATGTCATAGTACGTTAACATATTAATATATTTGTTAGGTAAAATTTATTTTTTAAAATTACTGTAAAGATCGACTTAAATCACATTCCCTTCGCTTGACCTTCCTGTAAGGGTAGCCCTTAGGTTTCCTTTATGAGATGTTTTTTGTTGTCTATTTTTTGATTGATTTAACTAGGAAGTGAATATGCAACGACGTGATTTTATCAGATTAAGCGCCATTATGGGGCTATCCAGTATGTTGCCCGTATGGAGTCGTTTCTCCTTTGCTGAATCTTATCCGCCATTACCCATTCCTCTACAACTAGAGCCAGATGCGGCAGGAAAAATTGCTATTGAAATCAAAGCGGGAAAATCCAGTTTTAAAGCAGGAATGGTGACTAAGACCTGGGGTTACAACGGTGATTTACTGGGGCCGGCACTGAAATTGATTTCTGGTAAACCTGTTACTATTGATATTCGTAATCATCTACCAGAAGAGACCACAGTTCATTGGCATGGTTTGGAGATCACTGGGGAAGCCGATGGTGGGCCGCATGCGATGATTGCGCCAGGTGGGCGTCGGACGGTCAATTTTACGCCTGAACAACCGGAAGCAACTTGTTGGTTCCACCCACATACGCATGGCAAGACGGGTTATCAGGTTGCAATGGGGCTTGGCGGATTAGTACTGATTGAAGATGAGAACAGTATTAATACGGGTTTGCCAAATCGATGGGGCGTGGATGATATTCCGGTGATGTTGCAGGATAAGCGCTTGAATAACGAGGGACAGATTGATTATCAACTGGATGTGATGAGTGCTGCTGTTGGTTGGTTTGGCGATATGATGTTGACCAATGGTGTTGTTTTGCCCCAACATACTGCACCGCGTGGCTGGTTACGTCTGCGTTTGCTAAATGGCTGTAATGCTCGTAGTCTCAATATTGCGACCAGTGATGGCCGTCAATTGTATGTTGTTGCCAGTGATGGTGGTTTGTTAGCGGAACCGGTTGCGGTTAATGAGTTACCGATTTTGTCGGGAGAGCGTTTTGAGGTAGTGATAGATGCTTCGGATGGCAAATCTTTCGATCTGGTGACGTTACCTGTAGTTCAGATAGGAATGACATTACCGCCATTTGATCAGCCGCTGCCGGTTTTACGTATTCAACCTCAGCTTTTTTCTAGCCGCGTAATACTGTCGGAACAGCTTGTCAAGCTTCCTGCATTGCCTTCTTTTAGTGGTTTGAATCGGCGTCGTTTACATCTGGCGATGGATAGTCGTCTGGATATGCAGGGAATGATGATGTTGTCTCAGCGCTACGGTGATCGGGCTATGGCGGGTATGGAAATGGATCATGGGAATATAAACCACGGAGATATGCATCATGGTGGCGAGTTAAATTTCCATCATGCCAATACCATTAATGGGCGGGCTTTCTCCATGATGGAACCCGCTTTTGATGTGAAACAGGGGCAGTATGAGCGTTGGGTGATTTCGGGGGTCGGCGACATGATGCTGCATCCGTTCCATATCCACGGCACCCGTTTCCGTATTTTGAGTGAAAATGGCCGTAAGCCTGCTGCTCACCGCAGTGGTTGGAAAGACATTGTTCATGTGGAAGGTAAGGAGAGTGAAGTGCTGGTTCAGTTCAATCATACGGCGGGAGTGAAACATCCATTTATGGCGCACTGTCATCTACTGGAACATGAAGATACTGGCATGATGGTGGGTTTTACTGTTAGTAAATAATTTTGCTGACCGTAATGGAGCATAACAAAGCGTTGTACAGGGATTATGGTAGGTATTAGAATAGGCATAGGTTTTGTGTATTATTTATCCTGTTTAAATGAAGGTAATTGAGATGCTTAGTGCAAGATTTGACTCAGAAAAAGCTATAGAGTCTATTCTGTACGTTGCCTCTACAGCACCAATTTCTGACATTTATCATGTGGGCAAAATTCTGTATTTTGCTGACCGGCTGCATTTAGAACGTTATGGCCGGTTAATTGCGGGTGATAACTATCTTGCAATGAAAGATGGCCCTGTTGCAGAGAATGCCTATGATATTATAAAAGTAGCCAGGGGAGACGGGCGCTTTATTCCAAATACGTGCTTTGCGTGATTTCGATGAAGATGTGTTTAGTGATTCTGATATTGATTGCATAAATGAATCAATTGAAAAATATGGGAATCTCTCTTTTAAAGAAATACGTGATATCAGCCACGATAGTGTTTGGATGGCGGCTAACCAGAATGGAGAGATTCCATTGGAAGTGATCGCTGCCAGTTGTAAAGATGGTGATAAGTTAGTTGCTTATTTGACTTTTACTTGAGTAACGATGACTAATCTTGGTGACAGATTTCCCGCATCTTTTAGGGCAGATTTTTCAGCCAAACAGAGTTTGGCTATAGGAGATGTTCTTTATCTTCACTGCCCTTTTACGACTCTGCCAAAGTTAAAATATCTGTTGGTTTCTCTTCTAAATACTATACCCAATGGATTTCAAGATGCATCGCGACGGCAAGGGAGCGAATCCCTGGGAGCATAGAGAACTATGTGACCGGGGTGAGTGAGTGCAGCCAACAAAGAGGCAACTTGAAAGATAACGGGTATATAAACATCCTTATCTTATGCCATACTTGCCTTTAGATATCCTAGGGAAAAGGAACTGTTCAACAATATTGCTAGAAGAACAGCGTATTAATTGGCATATCAACTGGTTATGATTTTTTATTGATTTTCATATATTTATTCATTAAAAACAATTGGTTAACTTTATAATGAAACACACTGTAGAAGTTATGATCTCCGAACAGGAGGTTAAACAACGTATTGCTGAACTGGGAAAACAGATTACTGAACACTATCGTGACGGCGGTAGTGAGCTGGTGTTGGTCGGATTGCTGAGAGGTTCATTTATTTTTATGGCTGATTTATGCCGTGAAATTCAGATCCCTCATCAAGTCGACTTTATGACGGCTTCCAGTTACGGTAGCGGTATGAATTCCACGCGTGATGTGAAAATTCTAAAAGATCTGGACGAGGATATTCGCGGTAAGCATGTACTGATTGTGGAAGATATTATTGATTCAGGTAATACCTTGAATAAAGTGCGTGAAATTTTAGCGCTGCGTGAGCCAAAATCACTGGCAATCTGTACCTTGCTGGATAAACCTTCCCGCCGTGAAGTTGATGTTCCGGTTGAGTGGATTGGTTACTCAATTGAGGATAAATTTGTGGTGGGTTATGGTATCGATTATGCGCAACTTTACCGTCATCTTCCTTATATCGGTCATGTGGTTTTGTTAGAAGAGTAGTTTTTATCTCATTTGAAAACGGCAACTTTTGGGTTGCCGTTTTTGGCTTTGTGATTCAGGCATGGTGTGTAGAGGGCTGCGTTCCTATCTACATTTCGGCACTGGTGCCTAATACGGCTTCCGGTCATAGAACCATATCGGCAGATATCCCTGATTAACAGTAGAATTTATTCCAATATGCTGGACACTATGGCTAAAATTTCATTAACTACAGACGTCGGTGCCTCTTCAATTTTTCTTGCCTGTCTTGCATTTAGATCGACGGAACGAATGCCATTCGCTAATAACACTCCTTGAGTCTGTGTACCGGTGCCCATTAATGTCACGGCAAAACCTGCGAACCTGGCATAATTTCCTCCTTGTGTTATAGGAGCAATAATTGTTAAACCTAATTTGTTAAAATTGTATGGACTTATTACTAAGCATGGTCTTTTGTCACCTTGCAGTTCTTGACCCGCGACTGGGTTTAAGCAAGCTTCAATAATATCCCCTCGTTGAAATATTGCCATTACACTTCATTCCCTACAGGTTTACTAGCATCCCATTCTTTTAATATTTCAGGCATTGGTGCTTCTGAGTCACATAGAGCAAGTAGATCGGCCAATTTATACTTAGGACGATGGTTTACCGCAGAGATTACAATTTTTCCTTGTTCTTCGACAATTGATAATTGGTCACCCTCTTTCAGGTGGAGAGATTTCAATAGCTGAGCTGGAATAATAGTACCAACAGAGTTTCCAATTTTTCTGACACGAGTGAGCATAGCACTTTCCTCGTAAGTAACGGTTATCACATTGTTGACACTGTAGCGTGGTTTTACCTAAGTGTCAACATTGTTATTACAGATAATGTGATTCAATAGCCCATAAAAATGTTCTTTTTCATGAACTATTTTGTCCATTCAAGGAAAATTTGAAACATTCCTTATTGTAGTAAGAAACGCTAGCCTTTTGTAACAACTTCGACAAGGTAGGAAACAGTCAAATGGAATGAAGGTGGTAGAACTGATAACCGAATTTTTTACCTAGTGGATAATAATATATTTATCTTTCCTTTTTTCTGTAGTGATGATGAATATATTTATCATGAATTACGTTGTTTTCTTTTTATTACCATATTTAGTACATTCGTAAAATAAAGAAATCAAAATAAATACTTAAGATTCAAATAGGCAGCGATTTAATAAAATAAAAATCTGTATAAATATTTGCTTAATTACACTATAGAAGAGGTTAAATATAACCTTTTCTACAGCGTATTTTATGAATGATCTAAAAAATCACTTCTTATGCGTCAGTTTGGATATTGTCTGGCGATAGGCAAGTTCCAGTTTTTCACGACTGTCAGCTGTGACTTCCAGATCCTGCAATTGACCATTATGAATACCGTAAACCCAACCGTGGATCATTACTTTTTGGCCTCGTTTCCATGCTGCTTGCATAATGGTTGAGTGACCAAGGTTATATACTTGCTCAACAACGTTAATTTCGCACAGACGGTTCAGACGCTCATTAGGGGGTAATTCACCTAGCATAGAACTGTGTTTATACCAAAGATCACGAATATGTAGCAGCCAGTTGTTAATCAACCCCAGTTCGGTGCCATCAATTGCCGCTTCGATACCACCGCAACCGTAGTGTCCGCAGATAATGATATGTTCAACTTCCAGTACGTCTACCGCATATTGAATAACTGAAAGACAATTTAAGTCAGTATGAATAACCAGGTTTGCAACGTTTCTGTGAACAAATAAGTCACCGGGGGCGGCATCAATTAGTTTTTCTGCTGGTACCCGGCTGTCTGAACAACCAATCCATAAGAAATGAGGTTTTTGTGATTTTGCTAATTCTTTGAAAAAAATTGGATTTTCTTCGTTAACCGATTCTGACCACTGCTTGTTATTGGCAAGCAGCTCTTCTATTTTTTTCATCATGATTCATAGCCTGGTAGTGTTTCTTTAAGATAGAATCATATACAACATCAATTGAAATTTTAATATTTTATTGCTGTTTGTTTTTAATCTTTCTGCTGCTTTTGCAAAGCAAGTCAGGCAGAAAAGGGGCATTATGTTTCCACATTACACGCAAAGGCGACCAGATAATAAAGGTGTTTTGTAATTTATGACTTATGCATTGGAGTTAACGCAGCTTACTAAGACTTACACTGATGGCGTTAAGGCGCTGCGTGGGATAGACCTGAATGTGGAAGTTGGAGACTTCTACGCATTATTAGGCCCGAATGGTGCAGGGAAATCCACCACAATCGGCATTATTAGCTCTCTGGTAAACAAAAGCAGCGGTAAGGTTAAAGTGTTTGGCTATGATATTGATACTGATATTGTGAATGCTAAACGTCAATTAGGTCTTGTTCCGCAAGAATTTAACTTTAATCCGTTTGAGACGGTGTTGCAGATTGTTCTCAATCAGGCCGGTTACTATGGTGTACCGCGAAAAGTGGCTCAAGCCAGAGCGAAAACTTATCTGTCGCAGTTAGATCTGTGGGAAAAACGCAATCAACGGGCGATTCGTTTGTCTGGTGGGATGAAACGACGTCTGATGATTGTACGTGCGTTGATGCATCAGCCTAAATTATTGATCCTTGATGAACCGACTGCCGGTGTTGATATTGAACTTCGTCGCTCTATGTGGAATTTTTTGCAAGAGCTGAATGCTCAGGGAACGACAATTATTCTAACGACTCACTATCTGGAAGAAGCAGAAATGCTGTGCCGTAATATTGGTATTATTCAGCATGGTGAATTGGTGGAAAACACCAGTATGAAAAATTTACTCAGTCGGGTGGAATCTGAAACATTCTTCTTCGATCTGGCAACACAAAACCCAATTCTTGAACTAGTAGGATATGATTATAGACTGCTGGATGCTTCTACTTTGGAAGTGGATGTTCAACGTGGTCAGGGAATAAATAGCGTATTTACCCAATTAAGTGCTCAGGGTATTCATATTTTGAGTATGCGTAATAAAGCGAACCGTCTGGAAGAGTTATTTGTCAGCTTGGTGAGCAACAAATAAGGAGATAGTAAATGATTCAGTTGTACTGGGTGGCGCTAAAAACTATCTGGATTAAAGAAATTACCCGTTTTGGTCGTATCTGGGTACAGACTTTATTACCGCCGGTTATTACCATGTCGCTCTATTTTATTATCTTCGGTAGCTTGATTGGTTCACGTATTGGAGAAATGGGCGGTGTCGATTATATGCAGTTTATTGTCCCTGGCCTTATTATGATGGCAGTGATTACTAACTCTTATGCCAATGTTTCTTCCTCCTTCTTTGGTGCGAAATTTCAGCGCAGTATTGAGGAATTATTGGTGGCGCCGGTTCCGACACACATAGTGATTGTGGGGTTTGTTGGTGGTGGTGTTGCCCGTGGTGTCAGCGTCGGTATTCTGGTGACATTGGTTTCTCTATTTTTTGTGCCGCTTCATATTCATGCGTGGTGGATGATTGTTGTCACGTTGTTGATGACCTCCATTTTGTTCTCACTAGGTGGTTTGCTGAATTCGATTTTTGCTAAAACATTTGATGATATCAGCATTATTCCGACCTTCGTATTAACGCCACTGACTTATCTTGGTGGGGTATTTTATTCATTGACATTATTACCCCCATTTTGGCAAGCGGTTTCCAAGTTGAACCCGATCGTTTATATGATTAGTGGTTTCCGTTATGGTTTCTTGGGGATTACTGATGTTTCTTTGATAATTACGTTGAGTGTTTTGACTGCATTTATTGTGGTTTTTTATCTTGTTGCTTGGTATTTAATTGAAACAGGGCGGGGATTGAGAACTTAATTGTAGATTATTTTGTTATTAAATGGTGATGAATGGGTAGGGGAAGTTTACTTGCAATGTCTTCACAACCTACCCATTATTGAGCGCTTAAATTAATATTTAAGCTACCTGAACTGGCACGGCTTTAGCTATACGGCTCATAATATTATCACCGTCGAAGTAAGCGATATTAGGCTTATGATGACGGGCATCTTCGTTAGGGATTTGTACATATGAGCAAATAATTAGCTTATCACCTACCGCAGCACGGCGTGCTGCTGCCCCGTTAACTGAAATTATTCTAGAACCACGTTCAGCGGCGATAGCATAAGTGGAAAAACGCTCGCCGTTATCCACGTTATAGATATCAATAGCTTCATATTCCAGAATACCGGCTGCATCCATGAAATTCTGATCAATTGCACAGGAACCTTCATAATGCAAATCTGCCTGAGTGACTTTCACCCGGTGCAATTTCCCCTGTAGCATCGTACGCAACATGGTTTTTCTCCTGATTCGATGACAACTTAGAACCTTTTTGCATCAATAACGCCTGATACAACGGCGATTATTGCGTTAAATCTACTTGCTGATTATCGATCAAACGGGTTTGCCCTAACCAGGCAGCCATTAGAATAACGGCTTTTTTGCTTTCGGTATTTAACGGCGCCAATGTTTCGGCGTCACGGATAAACAACTCATCAGGTACAAAACCCGTTTCGTGTAGTTGTGCGGAAGCTTGAATGAGCAATTGTTCTGTGTGGCATTCACCCTGTGCCATTTTTTCAGCGATAGATCGCATGATCTTGCTGAATTCTGGGGCGATTCGACGTTCATCGGCTGTTAAATTGTTATTACGCGAACTGAGAGCCAGGCCATTTTTGTCGCGCACAGTAGGTACTGAAACCAGCGTAATATCATAAGCCAGGTCGGCGATCATTTTGCGAATAAGTTGTAATTGTTGAAAATCTTTTTCGCCAAAGTAGGTTAAATCTGGTTGCACTAGATTGAATAGTTTGCTCACCACGGTTGAAACACCACGGAAATGACCGGGACGACTGGCCCCTTCCAGCATGGTAGAAAGCCCAGGAACTTCAATATAAGTCTGATGTTCCATACCATCAGGGTATATTTCCTTATCAGCAGGAGCAAATACCAGATCGACACCGTGTTGATGAAGTTTTTCGCAATCTTCCTGTAAAGTGCGGGGATATCTTGCCAGATCATCCTGACGATTAAACTGCATCGGGTTGACGAAAATAGAGACGATCACAATATCTGCTTGCCCTTTGGCTGTATCGACTAACGTCATATGGCCGTCGTGCAAGTTACCCATTGTTGGCACCAGTGCAATGCGTTTTCCTTCCTGACGCCAGCGGCGGATTTCATGGCGTAGAATCGGTACAGTTTCGACAATCAGCATTGCTTAATACTCCTTAATGTGTTTATAGCCTTCGGGCTAACAAGGGTAATTTATTAATAAAATGAGTGTTCTTTACCTGGGTAGGCGCCGCTTTCCACTTGTTCTTTATATAAGCGGATGGCATCACGTATATTTCCTGCTTCTTCAAGGAAGTTTTTCACAAATTTAGGGGGGCTTACGGTAATGCCTAGTGCGTCATGCATCACTAAAACTTGCCCATCAGTCACATTACCGGCGCCAATACCAATTACCGGGATCTGTAATTCATCGGTGATACGTTTAGCTAAATCAACGGGTACGCATTCTAGTACTAGCAGTTGTATGCCTGCCTTTTCTAAGGTAATGGCATCTTTTATCAATTGATTCGCTGATACTTCATCACGTCCTTGAACTTTATAACCGCCAAGAATATGGACTGATTGAGGAGTTAGCCCTAAATGAGCGCAAACGGGTACAGAACGCTCGGTAAGCATGCTAATGGTATCGTATAACCAGCTACCGCCTTCAAGTTTCACCATGTTAGCGCCAGCACGCATAAGCTTGGCTGAGTTTTCACAACTTTGCTCTGGTGTGGCATAACTCATGAAGGGCATATCGGCAATGATAAAAGTATAAGGTGCTCCGGCACGGACGCAACGAGTATGATAGACAATATCTTCAACTGTCACTGGAATGGTGGTATCAGCCCCTTGCACAGTCATACCCAGTGAGTCACCAACCAGCATGACATCGATACCTTGCTCGGCAAACAGGTGGGCAAAGCTGGCGTCATAAGCGGTAATAGTTGCAAATTTACGTTTTTCTTTTTTGAGCTGATTCAGATCAGTCATGGTTATTGGTTTCATTATTTATCTTCCTTCTCCTGCAATTTTTCTTGTTATGTACAGAAATCGGCCACGGACTGAACTGAGATCCCTATATGTAATGATTAGAATCAGAGCTGCGGTTGCAGCCAGAGTGTCAGGCCGTTTTCTGGGATGTGTTTCAGTCTTTCAGATAAAGCTTCCCCATCAGGAAATATAAGATCAGGGGCAATTTCAGCTAACGGGTAGAGCATAAATTCGCGCTGTTTTAGTCCGTAGTGAGGCACTGTCAATCGTTCGGTAGTAATCACCTGATCACCAAATAGCATGATATCCAGATCGAGTGTTCTTGGCCCCCAGCGTTCATCTTTTCTTACCCGTCCCTGGGCCAGTTCAATCGCCTGAGTGTGATTGAGTAATTCTTCCGGTGTTAGCGTGGTTTCCAGTGCGACTGCCGCATTCAGAAAATCAGGTTGATTCTGCGGCCCCATTGGTTTAGTACGATACAGTGAGGAGCAGGCAATACATTCTGTTTCCGGTAAATCTTTTAATGCAGCAAGTGCATTTTTTACTTGCTGCATAGGTTCTGCCAGATTGCTACCAACAGCGATATAAACACGAGCCATAATTTATTAGCTGTTCCTGCTCAGTCTTGGTTTATAGTGACGGCGAGGCCGTGTACGACGACGAACAATCTCACTGCCCAGTTCAGAAATCATACTCCGTTGCTGTGATGCATTGACTTGCTGAAATTCTCCCCACCAATCGACAAGATCTTTTAGCTCATTGCGATTTTCAACATTGGCTCTCAGTTCCAGCAAATCATAGGCAGCACGGAATTTAGGGTGTTCCATCAGTTTATTTGCCCGCTTACCATGACGGCGTGGCAGACGTAACTGTAATTGCCAGATATCACGCATGATGGTTGTCAGGCGCTTAGGAATGGCAATGGAGTGGCATTGCTCATCCAGAATGTCATTCATCGCCAATGCAAAAGCATCGTAGTAAGCCAGGCCACCTTCTTGAGACAGCTTTTCCGCATGTTCAACCAGTGGATACCAGAGCATTGCGGCGAACAAAAACGCCGGGTTAACCCGTTTATCATTTTGTAACCGGTAATCGGTATTCTTCAAAACCTGATTGAGTATACGTTCCATTGGCGAATCGTTATTTTCGGTGAAATAGCGTTGAACCAATGGGAAAAGTGGTTGAAATAGGCGGTATTCGCGCAGAAGTTTATAAGTGCTGTAACCTTGACCGGTTTGTAAAAGTTTTAAAGATTCTTCAAACAGACGGGCAGGTGGAATATTACTCAGCAGAAAAGCCAAACGAGAAATAGGTTCGGCGGTACCTTCGCTGATGGTCATATTCAGTTTGCTAGCGAAACGGATCGCACGCAGCATTCTTACTGGATCTTCCCGATAGCGGGTTTCAGGATCGCCAATCAAGCGGATAACACCGGTTTCCAGATCATGAAGGCCACCGGCATAATCACGCAGAGAGAAATCATTGATACCGTAATAGAGGCTGTTTATGGTGAAATCGCGGCGCATAGCATCTTCTTCAATTGAGCCGAAGATGTTATCCCGCAGTAGCATGCCGCTTTGTGCTTGTTGTGATTGATTTTTATCATCAGAACCCGTTTGTTCATGTGGACCACGGAATGTTGCGACTTCAATCACTTCCTGACCAAACATAATATGAGCTAAGCGAAAGCGGCGTCCAACCAGACGGCAGTTGCGAAATAATTTACGCACCTGTTCTGGTGTGGCATTGGTGGCAATATCAAAATCTTTCGGTTTTGTACCGAGTAATAAGTCACGGACACCACCGCCAACCAAATAGGCTTCAAAACCGGATTTATTCAAACGGTAAAGGACTTTCAGTGCATTTTCACTGATATCTCTGCGGGAAATACAATGTTGTTCCCGTGGAATTATCGTTATCGATAAATTCGAATGAGGATTCTCCTGTTCAACCTTCCTTGGTGTCTCCACATTGGATAAGAGTTGATAAGGGTTTTGGCGATTAGAGTGAAGAGTTATGTACTCTTCCTGAGCAGAACGGTCAGATCCGGTGACTGGCCTTTCACTGGCTGCCTGTAGTTCGCGGTTATTTTTCCCTTCGCGGATCAATAAGTTACGGCAGAAATTTGCTACTCGGTTAAAAATGGTACACCTCGATAAGTAACTAATCATATAAAACAAATAAAAAACAGCGGCTAATCATAGCCTACTGTGTATTTTTTGAGAATGGTTGTTATGACTAACCGTAACTTTATTCATGTTATCTATGTGCATTTTACCTTGTCGTGGAATTCGGTCCAGATCCCAACGTGCTGTTGCTTTTTGTAACAATTGATCACGAGAAAGATCTTGCCAGTTTTCTATAACAGATTGATTAAGGAAAGATAATACTTCAATCAGTAATGGCCGGGGATCATCCAATGGGATCGGCTGAGCATGATTCTGTTTGGAAAGTTTATTGCCGTCCTTATTCAGAGCGAGTGGTAAATGAATATAGTCAGGTATTTTGAGATTTAATTGCTGATAAAGCGCAATCTGGCGGACAGTTGGTTCAATCAAATCTGCCCCTCTTACCACCTCAGTCACCCCTTGGTAATCATCATCAATAACAACCACTAAATTATAGGCAAATAAACCGTCACGACGGTGAATAATAAAATCTTCTTCAGCCATGACCGGATCGGCGTTCAGATATCCTTGTAATTTATCTTCAAAACCGTAAACCGGATGACGCTGTTTGAATCGAATTGCTGCATGATCAATGGGCAAATTTAATTCACGACAGTTTCTATCATAAAAACCATTAATCTGATGAATGCGTTGACGGGTACAGGTACAGTAATAACTTAAACCTTGTTGTTGCAATTGATTAAGGACATGGCGATAAGCCTCATGGCGTTGAGACTGATAGAGAATTTCACCATCCCAATGTAAACCGTAATGTTCAAGTGCGTGAAGAATCCGGCTGGCAGCACCGGGAACTTCTCTGGGCGGATCAATATCATCAATACGTATCAGCCACTTTCCCTGACAAGCACGGGCTTGCAAATAGCTGCCAATGGCAGTGATTAATGAACCAAAATGCAGGTCACCAGAAGGTGATGGGGCGAAACGCCCAATATAAGCTTGGGGACGTTCAGATTTTATCATATGGAGATCAGTGGGGTTGTTTATACGGCGTCATAAAGACGCCGTATTCGGAACACCATTAATTAGCCAGCCATCTGTTTTTCACGGATTTCGGCCAGCGTCTTACAATCAATACACAAATCTGCGGTTGGACGGGCTTCCAAACGACGGATGCCGATCTCAATGCCGCAAGATTCACAAAAACCGAAATCGTCATCTTCGACTTTTTTCAGGGTTTTCTCGATCTTCTTAATCAATTTACGCTCACGATCGCGGTTACGTAATTCAAGACTGAATTCTTCTTCCTGCGCCGCACGGTCAACTGGATCAGGGAAGTTCGCTGCCTCATCTTGCATATGAGATACAGTACGATCTACTTCATCCCTGAGTTGATTGCGCCATGCTTCAAGAATTAGCTTGAAATGCGCCAACTGGGCATCGTTCATGTATTCTTCACCTGGCTTCTCTTGGTAAGGTTCTACCCCAGCGATGGCGAGAATGCTTAAGGACGAGGTTTTACGTTTTTGCCCTTCTTGCATAATACTTCTCCTAACACACGCACTATCAAACGAACCCCTAGCGGGGAAAAAAATAGGCCGTTATAAATAGCAGATGGAGCAAGGGTTGGCAATTGTTCCTGCTATTAGTTTCACAATGGTGTGGAAGCAAATGTATTGTATGCCTTTACACCTTGTACAACTTGGCTGCAAATATTAGGTGAATCGGTAAGTTAATCATTTTAGTACAAAAGTTAACTTATCGCCTAAAACCATCCCTTTTCCTGTCATGTTGGCCTGGTAACAGATAACTTCGACCCCAGAATTTTGCGCTTGTTCCAAAAGAGATGAATAATTATGATCAATATGTGCAGCCGCCGCGACCTGCCTGATGCCAGAATGCAAGACTGCAAAAAATAAAACAGCCCTTTGCCCTTGTTCTGCTATGTGTTGCAATTCCCGTAGGTGTTTTTGCCCGCGAGTCGTGACAGCATCAGGGAAATAGCCACAATTTTCCTGGAGAAGAGTCACTGATTTCACTTCAATGTAGCAATTAACTTGCTGTTCTGCCTGTAATAGCAGATCTATCCGGCTGTTCTCTTCGCCATATTTCACTTCCCGGCTGATTTTTTTATATTCAGAAAATTCTGGAATAGCATTTTGTGCAATGGCCTCAGCGACTAGATCATTTGCTCTGAGCGTATTAACACAAATCCAGTGACCATCCTGTGTTTCTGTCAATTCCCAACTGTTGGGGTATTTACGTTTGGGATTATCAGAGGTGGAGTACCAAACCGTATCTCCCGGTGTCGCACAGCCGGTCATTGCGCCCGTATTGGCACAGTGGATAGTCAGTGTTTCTCCTTCCGGTGTGATGACATCAGCCAGGAAACGTTTATAACGACGAATGAGTGTGGCGGATTGTAACGGAGGATGGAATTTCATAAAAACGCCTTAATGACGGATGGCATAAGATTGAAGCAGGCAATGCTACAATGTTCTTTCAGTCGACCAAAACATCTTTCCACAACATTTCGTCTTATGGTCGAATTTTACCCGTCTATCTGACCGGGATTTTTCGTTTGATTTATACCCGTCATCTTTCAAGTTGCCTCTTTGTTGGCGGCACTCACTCACCCCGGTCACATCGTTATCTATGCTCCCGGGGATTCGCTCCCTTGCCGTCGCGATCCATCTTGAAATCCATAGGGTATATACGGAATTATCACTTTTATTCCCTGATTTTTTAATCGGCTACGTAATGATTGGCTAGAGTAATCTTTATCCGAAATAACTGCTTTTGAACGATGTTTCATAAAACTGTTTTTATGCTGAATACCAAGACTATCCAGCAGGTGTAATGTATATTAGTCGAATCTGCCATTAAATAGTTATTTAATGGAGTGTACTATTCCGTTGCTTTTGAAACCCCTATTATCGCTTAAAATTAGTAAAGAATTTCAAGTTGAACAGGATCACTTATTATTTTAATAACCCCAGTGTCAGATTTTTCAAATTCAATTTGATATTTTTCATTGTCAATGCCTGTAATAATATTATCTAGATAAGAATATGCGAATCTTATTGATTTGCTTTTAGCCCATTCAGGTAATAAATGCACATAGTAGTTAAAAACTATAAACCCTCTTTTTTTATTTATGTAAGTTATACTTAGAATGTTTTTTAACATCATTCTACCGTAACAAAAATCACCATTTTTATTAAATTCTTTTTTTCCTAACTTGGTTAAGTTCCATAATTTATTTTTTCCTCTTTTAAAATCCAATTTCACTAATCCAGCATCAACAAGAGATTCCATGTTCGCATTAACCCATATAGAATTTTCATTAATTGATACTGGCCATTCAGTTTCACCTAGGCATAATAATATTTTATCGTCAATTTTTTTTGTATTTTTTTTCTAAAAGATTCATTTTCTCCTGAATGACAAAAAAAAGATAAAAAAACAAAAAAAATAAAAAAATTTCATAAACTACACTCCATATTATATTCTGTCATGGCATCACTAACATTTTTATATTTTTTCTTTGTAAGATAGGATTTAGTATAATCCCAATAATAATTTGAAATACCAGGCACTTCATTGTTGTATTTTATATCATATTTAATAAATTCTACTGGGTATTCTCCAAATATGTCATCATCATTATTTTTTTTGCGAAAAAAAATAATATAATAAACTCCATTTTTTACCCTTAGCTCGTAATCTTGTATTTTTATTTCAGAAGCAGATAATTTAAAATCAAACCAAGTAAAACCAGTATCATTTGGGAGTGGAACTATATTAAATTTCCCATTTTTATTTTTTATAAAAACAGTTAATGTGTTACTTGGATGAGATGTATTGTTTTCAAATTTGGCATAAAAAATTACATCTTTTTTTCCATCACCATTCAAATCTATAAGATTGATTCCATCCTTTAGATTTACCTTATTTCCGCAATGAGAAAATGCCTCAAACGAGAAAAGTAAAATAAAAATAAGGTAAAATTTATTTTTCATTTAAATAGCTCCTAACTAATCTAAATCCAACATCTGGCATAATATATCCTGAACTATGGTTATCACAACTGGATAAGCTGTTTGCATGGGAAAGATAACTTCCACCACAAAAATAGTACAACTTAACTGTACCAAGTTCATAACTATCATAGACCCATTCAGAAACATTTCCACTCATATCGTATAAATCTAAGTCGTTTGGAGATAATTTACCTACAACCTGTGTTCCAAAATTACTTGTATTAAACTCTGGATACCATGCCACCTTCTTAGAATCATTGCTTCCAGAGTGATAGTATCCATATCTTCCTAATCGTAAGGCAGGTTTTCCGCCCCTTGCTGCAACATGCCATTCATTTAAGGTAGGTAAACGATAGCCATTAGCGTTTGTATTTATAAAGATCTCTAAGTTTTTGTCTTTTTTTCTAATAATTTTATTTCCTTTTTGAAAATATACTGGAGTGAGTTTTAATTTCTCACTTAATGCATTTGAAAAAAGAATGGTATCTAACCATTTAATACTAGTCACAGGATGCCTGCCTTCATCCTGCTCAGGAGGAAGACAATCTTCATAATATGCCCCATTACATCCATCATCAAAATCATAACCATTTAATATAGCCCATTCATATACCTCTTTATATTCTGAATAAGTAACTTCATTCTTCATGATATAAAAAGAATTTAATGTAACATTAGAATGAGATTCATAATTTTGAGCGCCAAACACACTACCAACGTAAAAATCACCGCCTTCAACAAAGCTGAGTTTCATGTTATCAAATGAATATGCTTTTGATGACATTATTATAGATAAAAACAAACAAATATATTTCATTTTTTTTCCTATATTTCAATGTTGCTTTTCGGGTATGAGCAGCAAGTCAATATATATCCAGAAGATATTTTATCTCTAGATATTCCACCAGAATGATCTAAATTAACTTCACCAGAAATAAGCTTTACTTTACATTTGCCACAATATCCAGAAGCGCAATGATATTTTAATTTAACTCTATTCTTATAAGCACATTTCAAAATCGTTTCATTCGATGATATATCAAAAGAATCATTTCCAATTTTTAATGTAAAGACATCCATTTTTATCTCCCGTATTTTTTTAATCTTAAAATAATCTCTTTCATTATCTTTTTGTTTTCTGTAACAAAGGTATCTGAAGCCACTGCATTTTCATTTATCCTTCTTAATAAATATGGCAATGATTTATCAATTGGCCCATATGGTAAATATTTACACGTCCTAATACCATTGTAAGCTAGTTTTGATGAAATATGATCTCCAATCCCGTACAATTGTCCAATCCAAAATGATTTATTTTTTAATTCATTCTTATTTAATATGATTGATATACTATTTTCATTATGAGTTGCAAAAAAAGGATAAAAATACTCAATTCTTTTTGATATGTATTCAGCTAAATAATTATAATTTAAATCAGTCTCTTCTTTTTTTAAAAAAAATGTTCCAATTGATTTTTCTTTATTTTTAATCTCTTCTTCTAAATAAGCTCATCTAACAATCTTAATACCAACTTTAATGTTATTATCAATAGCAATTTTATGTAGTAACATCAGAAGATCAATGGATTCTTTTTTGTAGGATTGTATTGTTAATGTTATAATAGGCAATATTTTATTGTGTTTAATAATGCTATCTATGACAATCTTGTCTACTGCTGCCTGAATCCAAGATTGCTCTGCATCAATCATAACTTTAACTGATTTAATTTCTGCATAATGAAATATTTTTTCATAACGTTCTAATATCCTACTCCAAGAATTAATTTTTTCTCCAAAAAAATTCCAACCTCTCATTTTTTCTTCATAAAGATGAATATCTCCTAGTGATGAAGGCTTAATGGCAACATATGGTATATTGGACTCTTTGCTAGCGAGATCAATTAATTTTAATGTTGACTCTAGCGCATTATTAAAGAAAATTTCGTCGTTTTTCCCTTCAATTGCATAATCTAATATGCTATGAATATTATTTTTTGATAGAAAAATCACATTAGCCTTTGCTTCATCTATACTTTCACCACCAAAATAAACCCCATTTAAAAACCTAATAAAAAACTTATTTTTTTTATTTAAAATAAATCTCATCATCCATAAAGAAATTTTTTTTGTGATTTTATTTGTTAACAATAAAGTTACAAAAAACTTAAGAAAAAGGGTTGATATACTATATCTAGAATACAGTGATGTTTCGTCTTTAAAAACTTTATTGTTGTTTGATTTTTTATTAGCCATTATTTGTAATTTCTATAGTTATAACAACTCATATGTCACTTTATTTTTACCTCCCCTTCTATGAAGGGGGAGGAATTTAAATATCAGCAGTTTGCCCACGGTAGAGACGACGAACGATATTATCGTCATCAAATTCTTCCCTTTCATGAATAACTCTTCTGTTATCCATTATAATTAAATCACCTTTTTCCCAATAATGCTTATAATAATAGCGGGGATTTTTCATAAATTCAGTAAGCTCAGCAAAAAATCTCTTTGTTTCTTCATCTGTGAACCCAACAATTCTTGGCTCCCAGCTGGCTGGTTGTCCTTCATCGAATGGAAAATATATTAGCATTTTTCTCACCCATCCAAGGTCAGTAAATACAGGAACTTGAAACCATCCAGCAGGAGATACATCTACGTAGTAGCCATATTCCAGAACTATTACTTCAAAAATTTCATTTTCTAAAATATTTAATAAATGTTTAGGCATTTCTTTGCATGCAAGAACATGGTCACAAACGGTAGTTGCTCCTCGAAACTTCATGTTTTTTATTTCAGCAGCATATAAAAAAACTTGATCTACTTGCGATAATAATAACCCACCATCAGCATGAAATGGGAGTTGTCCACGCCCAGTGACAATTTTTCCTTTTTCGCCTTCAAGTTTTAATGTATCACGATACCCAAAACCAACATCTATTTTTTCATCTGCATACTCAACTATTGTTCCATATTTGCTGTATATATCGCGAAATTCATCAGCATTAAGGTTTATTTTATTGACTACAATAAAGCCTTGTCTCATTAGAAGATTTTTAATTTCTTTAGCAGAAGCTTTCAAAAAATCATCTGTACTAATGTTAGCACCAAAACCTGACTGCATTATTGGTGACCATTGTAAATTTTTATTCATTTAATTATCCTCATAATATTTATCACCAAGTACTTTTTTAAAGTGCTTTTGAGAATCTCTAGAGCCAAACGAATTTTTATGAACTAATTTTGATTCTTTTCTGCTATCTTCCAAGATATCAACGAATTTTTTGTTCATAAATTTTTTTGTGTTCGAGTATGCTGTTTTCGGATATTTTGCTAGTAAATTAGCGCGTTCTATAGCTGTTTCTAAAAGAATTTCTTTATCTATTACCTGATTTGCAATGTTGTATTTAATACACATTTCTGATGAAAGTTCTTCGCATTCAAATACAATTTTTCTCATTATATTATGTCCATGTGTAAAACTAAGTATAGCTGCACCTACAGAACAACCAATACCGTGTTTTAATTCAGGCATTATAAATTTAGCTTCGCTTGATATAATTCTTTGGTCAAACATTAGAGCAAATTGAAATCCCATTCCTACAGCATAACCATCTACCGCAGCTACTGTTGGTTTGTTTACGTTTAAAACAGCACAATATAGATCTATCACTCTATCTATCCAACGTTCCACATTTTCTCCTGATAGATTTTTAACTTCATTGAAATCTCCCCCAGAAGAAAAAGAACGATTCTCTCCACCATAAACAACAATGGCTTTAACATTGTCATCTTGATCAGCTTTAATTAAAGATTTTTTAATTGAATTTTCTAAGCTTTCACTAAATGGATTATGCTTATTTTCATGGTTAAGTATAATTACTCTAATTGAGCTAAAATCTCTTTCTATTACCATATCTAACTCCTTTTTATAATTTCACGCAACTTGGTTGAATTTGCTTCTTCAATTGACAATTTTCCTGTCAAAAACTCTTTATATATAGAATAACTAAACCTTGTTTTATCTTGATAGTTATTTACTTCAGTTCCTATCATTGTTGCAAAAAACTTATTGACAGATGATCCTTCATGAATACCTATTTTTTTTCTCCATATTATTTCTTTTGGGAGGATATTTATACTGCTTGCATATTCTCGTAAAATATTTTTAACTTCATTATCTCTTATTTTAAAGTATGGGTCCAAATTATGACATAAAGATATAAGATTATTAGTCCAAAATGGGTGATAAACGTTCAACCCATAATTTCCTGCTCCATGAGTTGAAAATTCTCCTGTCCATTTAGTTCTATAAACTTGCTCAGATAATATTTTATTTGGTTCAATATAGGATTTTCCGGGTTCTAATATCCCTCCAAATAATAGATCAGAACCATATCCTGTTATCAATGAGTTAACTTTTCCTTTTGCTAATTCATAAACATTAAATAATCCTGATTGAATCTCAGAAGATAATCCGTCAAATATTTCATTATGATAAATAGCTTTTACTACACCTGATATAACTTCATCTTCACTAAGAATTTTAACTTCGTGTTCTGTACCGAGATAATCAGAAACAATTTTAGAAAATTCAAATTCATTGCTTAATTCTGTTCCTATAGATCATGTTTTTACTTTATCAAAATACTTTGATGCTAAAGCAGTAACTAAACTTGAATCTAATCCTCCTGATAGTGGAACACCTATAGTTTTATTATTTTTAGATAACCGGGAAATAGAATTTCTCAAATCAGAATCAATTATTTCAAGAAGGTCACTTTCTTTTATATCAAAAGAATTTTCCTCTACAGGAGGTATTACATACTCAACTCCTAAATGAGGATATCTTTGTTCATCAAATGTTAATTTATTTATTGTACCAGGCTTTAATCTAGACACATTTCTTATTGGTGAAAAATTATCTGGTTTTAGTGAGCGCTTAATAACTTCGCTTTCAGATTTGAAATCAAAAGCTTTATCTCCCTCTACCTTACCAACAATCTTCAAGCTATTAGTAATCCAAATAAAATCTGTCTGTACTAAATTTAATCCTCTAGACTCTGTTGTTACTTCTATATTTCCTTTTTTATCCTCAATAAAAAGGCAATAATCCCCTTCTGCTATAGAAATAATGGAATTGCCAAATTTTTCTCTAATTAATAATAAAACCTCCACATCGCTAAGCACACCAGCTCTTCCTTCTATTTTTCCAAGAATGAATCTGATGGTAGATATGTTATATATATTACCAATTAAAAAAGCAGTATATCTTTCACTTTTAAATTTAGATACATTTGTTGTATTACGGAAGAGTATTCTTCCGGTAGATAACTCATCAAATTGAAACTCATTTGTTAATTCATTTAAATTTTTATCAAAACCATATTTGACAAAGCAAAATTCAGAGCCCAATTTTAAACTCCTTTCATAACTTTGTAAAAATAATTAAGAATCTAAGTAATTAAAAGATTAGCACATTAAATGAATTTATCAATGTATTTGACATTAAAATTATTTATATATCTAATCTAACTATTTGTTTTTAAAAACAGAAACCGCAATATTACTGTATCAATGGCAATTATGTATGATTATATTCTGTCTGTACCCTGTATTGGCACAGTGGATAGAATTTCATAAAAACGCCCTAATGACGGATGGCATAAGATTGAAGCAGGCAATGCTACAATGCCGGCGGTTGAAAGTTAACTTTCTTTGTATGGAGTGTTTGTGTCTTTATTGCCTGTATATGAGGTCGTCGAGCCTGTCCTGAGTACGTTGAAAAGTTCACAACAGGTCCTGCTTCATGCTCCGGCTGGGGCCGGGAAATCGACGGTTTTGCCATTGGAAATTCTGAAAAAAGCCGATTTCTCTGGGCGTATCATAATGTTAGAACCACGGCGGATTGCTGCTCGCAGTGTCGCCAATCGCCTTGCCGCTCAATTGAATGAAAATATCGGGCAGACCGTGGGTTACCGGATGCGTTCAGAAACGAAAATGAGTGCAACTACTCGCCTTGAAGTGGTAACAGAAGGCATTTTAACCCGAATGTTACAGCAGGACCCCATGCTGACACTGTCTTTCATACACAAATCCCCTGATAAAAAATCGGGGGATTTTTTTGAATCTTTTTCTATTTTGCTGATCTTAGTAATAACTATTTCATTGAGGTACGGTAAAATGTTCCAAACTCACGCAGAACAATGGGCTTATGAGACTTTTTCTCGCGCAAATTTGGGTGATAGCCGACGAACCCAGCGTCTTATCAAATTCACCGCCTCTTTAGCCAACCATATCGGGCAATCTATTGTGCAATCACTCAAAACACCAGCGGATATTGAAGCCGCTTATCGATTTACGCGTAACCGGGCCATTGACGCAACGGCCATTGCAGAGGCCGGATTTGCAGCAACGGCTGAACAAGCTAAGTCCTATGACTGTTTGCTGGCATTGGAAGATACAACCTCACTGGAGTTCACTCATCAGACGGTTCGGGATGAAATGGGGTATACCGCATCACGAAAAAGTGCCACCGGCCTGCATGCCCATTCCGTTTTGCTTTTTGCCCCCAGAGAAGAACAGGTCATTGGCCTGATTGAACAAACGCGCTGGACGAGAGAGCTGAGTCATTATGGCAAGAAAGCGCAACGGGCTTCCCGGCCGTATAAAGACAAGGAAAGTTATAAGTGGGAACGCGCCTCTCAGGCAACAGAAACTCGTCTTGGCAGTGATATGAATAAGGTCATTTCAGTTTGTGATCGCGAGGCAGACATTATTGACTATCTGACCTATAAAATCACGCATCAGCCGCGTTTTATTGTGCGTTCAATGCAAAGCCGTTGCATTGAACAAAGCTCAGATAAACTTTATCTGTTCAGTGAATCTTTGCAGCCCGCAGATAAAAGAACCGTTCAGGTTAAACAACGAGGTGGGCGTAAGGCGCGTGAAGCTCTCTGCGACGTCCGTTACGCCCCTGTCACGCTCAAAATGCCGGCCAATAAACGAGGGGAGCCGATACCGCTGTATTATGTGAGTTGTCAGGAAACGAATCACGACAAGGAGCTGAGCTGGCACATTCTGACATCGGAGCCGGTAAAAGGTAAAGAAGATGCCCGCCGTATTCTGGACTACTATGAAAAACGCTGGCTCATTGAAGAGTTTCACAAGGCATGGAAAAGTGGCGGGACACAGGTAGAAGCGCTGCGGATGCAACGTAAAGAAAATCTGGAAAAAATGGTGGTGATCCTGGCGTTTATCGCGGTGCGTGTTCATCAGTTGCGCTATGTGGGTCTCAATAGATCAGAGGCGGAAAAACAGAGTTGTGAAACGCTATTAAGCCCGCTAGCGTGGAAATTATTGTGGGTAAAGCAAGAAAAGAAAAAGGTCCCTAAGACAGCGCCAAGTGTTTACTGGGCCTATATCAATTTGGGAAAACTAGCGGGTTGGTATGACTCAAAACGAAATGGCCGAGTGGGATGGGAAAGGCTGTGGCAAGGATGGTTCATGTTACAAACCATCCTTGAAGGTTATTTACTGTCCAAGTCTCTTGATCTATGAAATATGATCAAGAGACAGATGCTGACAGGGGTTTCTCTGGTGATTCTGGATGAATTCCATGAGCGCAGCTTGCAGGCTGATTTTGCGTTGGCATTGTTGCTGGATGTACAGGCAGGGCTACGGGATGATCTGCGAATTTTGATCATGTCAGCGACGCTGGATAATCAGCGGCTCTCTTCTTTATTGCCTGATGCGCCAGTGATTATTTCAGAAGGGCGAAGCTTTTCTGTGACCAGACATTATTGTCCTTTGCCTGCTCACCAACCTTTTGAACAGTGTGTAGCCACCGTCGTATTGCGGTTACTACAACAGGAGCAAGGTTCTGTGCTGTTGTTTTTGCCGGGCAGCGGGGAAATTCAACGGGTGTTTGGACTTCTTAAAGAGATAGTTGCTGAGGATACCGATCTTTGCCCGTTATACGGTGCGTTGTCATTGGCTGAACAACAAAAAGCTATCGAGCCTTCATCACGTGGACGCCGTAAAGTTGTTTTGGCGACTAACATTGCAGAAACCAGTTTAACGATTGAAGGTATTCGACTGGTGATTGATAGTGGTCTTGAACGCACGACGCGTTTTGAACCCAAAAATGGATTGACTCGCCTGATCACTCAACGCATCAGTCAAGCTTCTATGACACAACGAGCTGGTCGAGCGGGACGGTTGGAAGCCGGTGTTTGTTGGCATCTATTCAGCCAAGAACAGGCAGAAAGAGCGGCAGAGTATAGTGAGTCCGAAATTCTGAATGCTGATCTCAGTGGCTTATGGTTCTCCTTATTGCAGTGGGGATGTCATGATATTTCCCAATTGTACTGGCTAGATATGCCTCCTGACGCAGCGTTGGCAGTAGCCAAATCGCTGTTATTACAGTTAGGTGCAGTCAATAACAATGGTCAGTTAACGTCCAGAGGCAGAAAAATGGCGGAATCCGGCAGTGATCCGCGCTTGGCTGCAATATTATGTGCAGGGTTGGAACAAGGGGCCGATATGCTGGCAACCGCAGCTATGCTGACCGCGATTCTGGAAGAACCGCCCCGTGGTGGCCAGCCGGATATCACTTATTGGGTTGAGCAGCGACAAGCTCATTGGTTACGGCGGGCAAAGCAGTTAGCTAGGAATATGGGCGATCATTTTGGTGAGCCAGACGGTGGATTTGTTGCAATGCTATTAGCCCAAGGTTTCCCTGACAGAATAGCCAAAAATCGGGATAAGGGAGGGCGTTTTCAACTGGCTAATGGTTTGGGGGTGATGATCGATGATGAAGAAAAGTTATCTGGCGAATCGTGGCTAGTGGCTCCTTCATTATTACAAAACAGCAGAAATCCTGATGCGCGTATTTTGCTGGCTTGCCCTCTGGATATTGAACGGCTGATACAACAGCAGCCGAATTTATTTAGCGAGCAGAGTGTCGTTGAATGGGATGATAACAAAGGGACATTGCGAGCATGGAAACGACTGCAATGTGGGTGCTTGACAGTAAAAGCCCAACGATTGGCAAAGCTTTCAGATGAGCAATTACAGCTGGCCCTGCTAAACTGGTTACGCAGTGAGGGATTACATGAGCTCAACTGGTCACCTGCGGCAGTTCAGTTGTGCATCCGTATCCAATGTGCGGCTAAATGGTTGCCTGAAATGCAGTGGCCGGCAGTAGATAATGATGCATTAATGGTTTCTCTTGATGATTGGTTGATGCCGTTCCTTACTGGTGTGCGTGATTTGAAAGGGCTGAAACAGATTGATTTGTTGCCGGCACTGGAAAGTTTACTGGATTGGCAACAACAACAGTGTCTGGATAATGAACTGCCTATTTATTATACTGTTCCAACTGGCAGTCGGATAACAATCCGTTATTTCAGTGATAAACCACCGGTATTATCTGTTCGGATGCAGGAAATGTATGGTGAGCAGCAAAGCCCATCTCTGGCAAAAGGGCGGGTGGCTGTGGTGCTTGAACTATTATCGCCAGCCCAAAGGCCATTGCAGATTACGCAAGACTTAGCCGCTTTTTGGCGAGGCTCGTATCGAGAAGTGCAAAAAGAGATGAAAGGGCGTTACCCAAAACATCCATGGCCGGATGATCCGGCAAATACATTACCCACTCGGCGGGTAAAAAAATATTCGCAGTAGAATTTAACAACTTTTTGCCGGCGAATAGATTCACTAAAAGATATGAATATCAATTAATTAGCATCTAAGCGGCTTTGGAGAATTTTGGAATGTCTGGTGAAGATCGTCAACCAATCGGACGTAAAGGCAAAAAGCCGGTACCCCGCCGTAAACGGCCATTAAAAAGACGGTATCTGTTGGATGATGATAATGGCTATGAAGATGAGGACTACGATGATGAAGAGGATCAACCCATGACAAAGAAAGGAATGTATTCCCGTCCACCTAAGAAAAAGTGGCGTTGGTTCTGGTTGTTATTCAAGATATTTATTATTTTTGCCGTATTATTGGCGGCTTATGGTGTCTATCTGGATGCCAAAATCCGCGATCGCATTGATGGAAAAGTTTGGGAGTTACCGGCGGCAGTCTATGGACGAATGGTCAATCTTGAACCGGGCATGAACTACAGTAAGAAAGAGATGATACATCTGCTGGAAGGGATGCAGTATCGCCAGGTGACAAAAATTACCCGTCCTGGTGAGTTTTCTGTCAGAGGTGAAACCATTGAAATGTTACGCCGTCCGTTTGATTTTCCTGACAGTAAAGAGGGGCAGATCTACGCTCTGCTAACGTTCAGTGATAACCGTCTGGCAGGGATCGAAAATCTGGAAAATCAGCGTCAATTTGGGTTCTTCCGCCTTGATCCGAAGCTGATTACCATGTTGCAGTCTCCTAATGGGGTGCAGCGGTTATTTGTGCCACGTTCTGGTTTCCCCGATTTACTGGTTAACACCTTGCTGGCGACCGAAGATCGCCATTTTTATCAACATGATGGTATTCGTATTCTTTCCATTGGGCGTGCAGCACTGGCTAACTTGACTGCCGGGCGTACCGTTCAGGGGGGAAGCACCCTGACGCAGCAATTGGTGAGAAACTTGTTCCTGACCAATGAGCGCACTTTGGTGCGCAAAGCCAATGAAGCTTATATGGCTGTGCTGATGGATTATCGTTACAGCAAAGATCGGATTCTTGAACTGTATCTGAACGAAGTTTATTTAGGCCGAAGTGGTGATGGGGAGATCCGAGGATTCCCGCTGGCGAGCCTCTATTATTTTGGTCGTCCGGTGGATGAATTGAGTTTAGATCAACAGGCGTTGCTGGTCGGTATGGTGAAAGGGGCTTCACTCTATAATCCGTGGCGTAATCCTAAACTCGTTCTCCAGCGTCGAAATGTGGTGCTGAAGCTGTTACAAAACCAGCAAATTATTGATGAAGATCTTTATAAGTTATTGAGTGCTCGTCCACTGGGGGTAAAACCGAAAGGTGGTGTTATCACCCCACAACCGGCGTTTATGCAGCTAGTTCGTAAGGAATTGCAGGATAGACTTGGTGATCGAGTAAATGATCTGTCCGGCGTGAAAATCTTCACTACTTTGGACCCGGTATCTCAGGATGCGGCTGAAAACGCAGTAGAAGAGGGGATTGCCAGCTTGAGAGAAACCCGAAAAATTGCTGACCTTGAAGGGGCAATGGTGATTGTCGATCGCATCAGTGGTGAAATTAGAGCGATGGTTGGTGGTTCTCAACCTCAGTATGCTGGATTTAACCGAGCGATGATGGCGCGCCGTTCGATTGGCTCACTGGCAAAACCTTCTACTTATTTGGCGGCATTGAGTGAGCCGGATCAATATCGGTTGAATACTTGGCTGGCGGATGAACCTCTTGCGGTAAAACAGCCGAACAGTAAGGTTTGGGAACCGAGAAATTATGACCGTCGTTTCCGTGGGCGTGTCATGTTGATAGATGGGCTGGCAAGTTCATTGAATATTCCTACGGTGAATCTTGGATTGGCTGTTGGTCTTGATCATGTTAGCAACACATTAATCCGGCTTGGCGTACCGGAGGAAGTGATTCAGCAGGTTCCGGCCATGTTACTGGGTTCTCTTAGCTTGACACCGTTAGAAGTGGCGCAGGAATATCAGACGATGGCGAGTGGCGGCAACCGCGCGACGCTTTCCGCGTTACGTTCTGTCATTACGGAAGATGGTACCGTGATATATCAGAGTTACCCGCAGGCTGAACGGGCTGTACCGGCTCAGGCGGCTTATCTGACGCTATATGGTATGCAGCAGGTTGTAGCGAATGGAACTTCTCGTTCTCTGAACGCTAAGTTTGGTCGTTATAATTTGGCGGGTAAAACGGGTACCACCAATGATCTGCGTGATAGCTGGTTTGCCGGAATCGATGGTAAAGAAGTAGTGATAGCATGGGTTGGCCGAGATAACAATGAACCGACCAATCTGACAGGGGCTACAGGGGCGTTGAATGTATATCGCCGTTATCTGGAAAATCAGACGCCGCTGATGCTGAATAACATTCCACCGGAAGGCATTGTCGATATGGCGGTTAATCAGGATGGCAGCTTTAGCTGTAGTGGCAGTGGTTGGCGAACATTACCGGTTTGGACTTATGATCCACAGAGTTTGTGCCAGCAAACAGCAGTGTCAGAGCCTGTTCAGCAACAAGAACAAGCACCGGGCTGGTTGCGGGAGATGTTTGGTCAATAATGAATATTTGATGAAATGAATAACAAAGCGCTGATCTTCTGGTCAGCGTTTTGATTTTCTGAGTATTGTTTTTCGTCTGCAAAGTCACCTTCCACCGTTTTTTTATCAGTTTTCCAAACATACCGCGTCATTACCTTTTCGGCTTTACACGATTATCGCAGTAGTAATGCTGATGCTTGTTACATAGTTGTATAAATATTGTTGCAATATGTGGATTTTTGCACCCATATGAGATGAAAAAATCAGCAACTTTCGGAATGTTCCTATATTTTTCTAAAGTTAAATCTGATGAATTATTAATCATTAATATTAAGTAATAGGTAGTAAGAACATGATGATTCCAGTCAGATCCACTCTTCATGCGTTTGGTCAATGGAGAAGTCAATAGATGGCAATAGGATATTTTCTGCTCGTTGGTGACAAAACAACCTGTGGTGGACAGATTATTACCGGTGACCACACCATGACGTTTAACGGACGTGCAACCGCTCGTGAAGGGGATAAGGTTACCTGTGGCAAACATCCCGGTACTTACACGATTGTTGTGGTGTATCCGATGTGTTTGATATGGGGCGCCAGTTGGCTGGCACATTGGACAGTGTGAGTACTTGCCCCTGCCGGGCTAGATTCATTAATTCGGAGATGGACAGCTATGAGAAACAGGAGCAGCCTAATCATCGGGCTACAGCGCCTGTTAATATGGCGGTGCAGAATTTCTCGTCGCCGGTGAAGGAAGCGAGCAACGTTCAGCCGGAGCCGCCTGTGGCTAAGGCACCTCCGATACCGGTGTTTACGAAATCTTGCTTGCGGGGCAAAGGTTGTACCGATGCTGGAACTGAGGCTGAATCCGCGAACAACTTCGGCAAGATGGCGGTATATCAGGTTCCGTCATCTCCTGCTCCCGTAACGCCGCAAAAACCAGAACCGACTCCACAGGGCAAGCAACACCCACCTGAACCGGATAAACCTCAGGATAAAAAATTACCGTGGTATAAACGGTGGTTTAGCCGTGGCAAAGATAAAGCCGAAGCAGCCGCTACCGCTGTGGCCGCAACTGCCCGCAGCGCAGTAGCGGAAGGGGAAGGGCTGGTGATGCGTTACATTGGTGGTGGTATCATCAGTGCAGGGCGTTGGTTGCCGGCACCGAATCCGGTAACGGTTGGGTTAATGAGGGTGTTTTATTCACCTAAGTTGAATGACGGAGAGGAAGATTACTTAACCCCGTATCGTCTGAGACAGATAGCGGAACAGTATGGTAAAGCTTCTACTCGCGTGCGTTTTCGCTAGATCAGAGATGAAAAAAACGGCAGGATGACGGTTCAGGGGTATCACGTCAGCCCGGAAAGTGGGTTGGATAAAGTGCCGGTTCATATGATGAAGCTGAATCGGACCACGGGTAATTATGAGTTTTGGGAGCCGGGAGAGCACAGGCCGACGATTTTATGGACGCCGAACGAACAAGAGTTTAAAGTTCCGGCCCATACCGGGAATGAAGAACAGCCGTTTATTCCGTCTCAAATAACCGTGTTGCCTATCCCGGATAAAGTGGGCAGTGATATTGAATTACTACCGATGCCGGAAGAGAAGGATTTCCGCGATTATATTTTGGTATTTCCAGCCGATTCTGGCATGAAACCGATTTACGTGATGTTTAATACCTCTAGGAATCAACCGGGAGTGGTAACTGGTCGGGGGCAAAAAATCGAAGGCAACTGGCTAAATTGTGCAGGGCAAGATATGGGAGCTCCGATCCCCTGTCAGATAGCGGATAAGTTGCGTGGGAGGACATTCAATAGCTTTGATGATTTCAGAAAGGCATTTTGGAAAGAGGTTGGAAACGATCCTGAATTAGCAAAGGATCTTTCTGATGTAAATAAAAAAAGAATTAAAGAGCTTGGATATGCGCCGTTTGCCATTCCGATTGAACAAGTAGGTGGAAAGAGAAAATTCGATATCCACCATGTAAAACCAATTAAAGATGGTGGGGCTGTCTATGATCTCGATAATTTACGGGTAGTCACCCCAAAAAAACACATTGAACTCCATTCTAATTAGAGAGGGTATGTAAGATGGAACTGAAAAACAAACTGGAAGATTATACTGAAGCTGAATTCTTATCCCTATTGAATAAAATATGGGCTGTGGATGTTTCAGAGGAAGAACATGATAATTTAATAGATCATTTTGAAAAACTTTCAGAACACCCAAACGGAAATGGACTAATTTTTTATCCAGAAAATGGAGTTGAAGATAGTCCAGAAGGTGTGCTTAAAGTGATAAAAGAATGGCGAGCGAAAAATGGCAGGCCCGGCTTCAAAAAATAATAGGGATTCGTTAAATGAGGAAAAGGATTTCCGCGATTATATTTAGCTAATTTGCGTGTTAGAGGGGGGCGGAGAATATAACCTTAGCTTAGCCGAGAACAGGGGTTATATAAGTAATGGTGGTTAATTTTGAAGTGTTAATAAATAGTCTAAGAAAATCTTATCAGGGGATTTTTTATTGAAGAACAATCTCTTAATTATTTTTCTTAGATAAAGGGTGTTAATTACGACTATTTAATCTATTTACGACAAAGTTTACTCCAGATTGAAAACGTTAATAAAACCATTTCCTTTTAGAGAATATATTTTCTGATTAAACGACTCATGTTCTTATTTTTCTTTTTTCCCAAAATGGATATAAGCATTAACAGAGTCAAGTTTTGTTTTTCATTTTTCACTGATAGTTTTATAATAAGCCGGTTTTAAACTATTTTAAAAGCCATGGTGTTAATCCTTGGTTTTAATCGGTATAAAGTTTTAACCATTTTTTTAACTATGGTTTTTACCACTTTTAACGTCTGCTTTTTATCAAGTTTAATCATTATGGCATATTGTGGCTTTACGTTTAATGAACGTTAATCATAGCCGATTTTAGCTTTACTGATGTTGTTTTACCGGAAATCCTGGGCAGTTTTAATAAATTACCACCCTTTGTTTTATCTTGATAAATCAGTAAGTAACCTGATGAGATTAAAGATATCTTTACGGAAAATCAACTTTTTTCAAGGCTTAAATCCCGCCAGATTAACCGTTTTATCCATTTTTTTATTGCGTTATTTTTAGGGTTTCCTTCATAAAATAATGGCGAGAAAGCATTTAAATACCAGTCTGTTCGGATAATATTTCTGTATTCGCATTTTTAAATGGTTATGGCAGTAAAATAAGCAGAGTATAAAATCGCTGATAAGAAACCCCACGCTAATCACTGGTGATTGAGCGTGGGGAGTAAATCACACAAGTCTATCGTAAATCAAATATCTTCAATGATTATGGTATACCAACAAGTTTAATTCACGACTCTATATTTACAATGCTTGTTGCTTCAGGAACCTCAATTAATTTTCCTGACTTCACATCATAGATGTACCCATATATAGCGATATTTGTGGGTACAAGGGGATGAGTACGAATACGGTGAATATCTTCAACTAAACTATTAACTTGATTATCAATAGTAAGCCATTTGATATATTTTCCCTCGGATGAACCTGTACCGTTGCCGATATCTTTAAATCCCTCATCTGTCATGATGACACTTTCCAGGCTGCTTTCCAGTAGATCGCCCATGATATTGTCTGTAAAAAGCTCCATCCCACAATCAGTATGATGAATGACAAACCACTCTTTTGTGCCGAAAAGTTTGTAAGAAATGATAAGTGAACGAATGGCATCATCACTGGCTCTTCCGCCTGCGTTACGAATAATATGAGCGTCACCTTCAGATAAACCTGCAAATTTTGCTGGGTCCAGCCTGGCATCCATACAAGTCAATATGGCAAATCGTCTGACAGCCGGTAAACCAAGATTTTTTTTATCATCACCAAAAGTTGCTGCATATGCAATATTAGCATCACTTATTTCTTTGATAACGTTGCTCATCCTCTCTCCTTCATATTTTCTGGTTTAGTAAATTGTGATGTAAAACAAAAAGATAGAAATAAAACTCAACTTCTTGATAAAGCCAGAATATCTATTTAATAAATGAATATGAGTCTGAAAACACGGCATACATAAATAAAATTTATGAAAAATATATACTTGTATCCTTTGTACTGGTCAAGTGAAACAGGGTGTTTTTTTGAAGGGCAACGGATTTATAACTTACCGTTAAATCGATAGCTCTTTATAGCATCATGTTTGGTCTATATCTTGATATGTATCTATGTTTTGATATTGTAGAGAAATTATTCATGAATGGGAGGAATCAAGCGGTGCGTTTGCCAGCGGTTTATCGGTTTGACTTTGATGAAGTTTTTATTCGGAAGGATACTGAGACCGGAGATGTAGCACTGTCCCGTAATCTTTCCGACTGAGATGGTTTTTTGGCGGCATTGAAGGGGACAATGATTCCCGATGATTTTTTGAGTAAAGAAGAGCGGTGTCAGCAAGAGCAATCTCGTGATACGTTTGAAGGATTGAAATAGCGCCACTTGATCTACTTATTGCAGCACATACACTAAATATGAAAATGATATATGGTCACAAATGATCATGCTTTTCAATATGTATCGGGATTGCATACCGAAGATTGGACTATTTAAGAGCGCCGTAGGAATGTAGAAATACGGCGCTGTTATTTGAAAATAAAGAAATTATTTTAGCTTGGCAAAGCAGCGAGCGGCAGCATCAACAGTACGCTGAATATCTTCATCAGTATGAGCAATAGACATAAAACCCGCTTCAAATGCAGAAGGCGCTAAATAAACCCCTTCATCAAGCATCAGGTGGAAGAAATGTTTAAAACGCTCAATATCGCAATTCATCACATCCTGATAGCAAGTGACGGTTTCTGCATCAGTAAAGAAAATGCCAAACATCCCGCCGACATGATTAACCACCAGAGGAATACCGGCAGCTTTTGCTGCTTTCATCAGGCCAGCAGCCAGATTATCTGTTAGCTCAGTCAGGCGTTGATGTACACCGGGTTGAGAAACTTCTTTCAGGCAAGCAAGGCCGGCGGCCATTGCAATCGGATTGCCGGATAAGGTTCCTGCCTGATAAACAGGGCCAATGGGAGCTAATTTCTCCATCACTTCATAACGCCCGCCGAAAGCGCCAACGGGCATACCGCCACCAATGATTTTGCCAAGGCAAGTTATATCGGGTTCGACATCGTAATAAGATTGTGCGCCGGATAGAGCGACGCGGAAACCGGTCATCACTTCATCGATGATCAACAGAGCACCGAATTC
Organism: Photorhabdus sp. RM71S; assembly: GCF_042879355.1. Taxonomy (NCBI): domain Bacteria; kingdom Pseudomonadati; phylum Pseudomonadota; class Gammaproteobacteria; order Enterobacterales; family Morganellaceae; genus Photorhabdus; species Photorhabdus sp. RM71S. The sequence goes on from NZ_JBHFKV010000014.1 coordinate 50,502, forward strand.
ATCACACAGCGTGCGCAGACCGGGTAGGAATTCAGGTAGTGGCGGTACGCAGTTCATATTACCGGCAACCGGTTCAACAATAATACAGGCGACCTCTTGCGGATATTGTTCAAACGCTTCCCTAACTGAACTTAGGTCGTTGTAAATACAGGTCAGCGTATGTTTGACGAAATCAACCGGAACCCCCGGTGAATTTGGTTGGCCGATAGTCAACGCGCCAGAACCGGCTTTCACCAGCAAGCAATCAGCATGGCCGTGATAGCAACCTTCGAATTTGATGATCTTATCGCGATGGGTATAGCCACGGGCCAGACGGATAGCACTCATGGTCGCCTCTGTGCCTGAGTTAACCATGCGCACCATATCCATTGATGGCACCAGTTCAGTCACCAACTGTGCCATTTCCACTTCCGTGGCGGTGGGGGCGCCAAAACTTAATCCTTGCTCTGCGGCTTTGATAACGGCATTACGGATAGTGCTGTGGTTATGTCCCAGTACCATTGGCCCCCAGGAACCGACATAATCGATATAGGCTTTACCATCAACATCATAGAGATAAGCGCCATCAGCATGTTTGATAAACAACGGAGTACCGCCAACACCATTAAATGCACGTACCGGAGAGTTGACGCCGCCGGGAATAAGTTGCTTTGCCTGAGAATAGAGGATGTCGGATTGGCTCATGAAAGGCTCCTGAATCTATTTTTAAGTGGGGTTGTCGTTTGCCCCTCGGATTATAAGGCTCTTAGAACGATAATTCCGGGTTTATTCTTTACGTAATCAAGAAATGGAGAATCGACAACTTTTTTATTCGCAGCAAGTGAGGATGCATTCCTCAGCATTGGGCCATGATCTGTCATAATAAAAATCCCTGTATGTGTGACATCCAATCCGGCAAGATGGGTATATATTCCTATATAATCGCCCGTTTTTAGATTCTTAATAACGGCATCGTTGACTTTATCGCCTGGAATATATTTAATCTCTCTTTTGGTAACACCCAGTCCGGGGATATATTCGCTACCATCAGCCTTTTTATTCAGGCTTTTTGTGATTTTTATGTAAGAAGAACTTATTTCATCCGTTACATCTTTGGCATTTAATTTTTCTCTGATTGACCAATCTGTAAAGAAGTGTTTTCTTTGTAAAAAGCTAATCTTTCCGTCGATATATCTTGTCTGGATGAGATTTTTTACAAAATCACTTTGGTCGTTGGATTTTCTTAGCGATTCTACATAATCAAGGAAAGTAAAACAGTCTAGTCCGTTGAGGTCTATAACTAATTTTTCAGGTTCAGTAGGGGAGCCAATAAGTTTGTTGGCGGCATAAGGTGTGCCCAGTAATTGATAAGAGACGTTTTTTATTATTTCTCCGGGATTATCTTTGTTTCCCGGTTTTACTTGGTTTTCTATAATTTCATTAATTTTTTTCGAGGTATAGCTGTCAATATCGGCTTGTTTGCTATGAGCGGCACAACCTGTCAAGGTGACAGCAAGCATCAGTGGCAACATTTTTCGCATAGGAACTCCATATGGTTACTTTGAAAAATATTCAATAAAGTAACTAATCATGATGATAAATCAATATTTTTTCTTTCTTAATTGTTAATTGATTGACGGAGGGTTTAACTACACGTGACGGTTTACTGCTCTTTGAAGCTATCGTAAAAAGCCCGCGTTTGTCGCTAAGGTAGCCGCGATGGTAAACAAATGTGTGATAATTTTTTAGCGGTTAGTGTGTTGTCAAAATGACAATACTTGAACGAACTAATCAGGTATTGGATAATTCGAGTTATTAATGATCGGCAAATTTTTGTTGTCTTCTGAATATTTTTGCCGAGTTCCAGTCTGGAGTAAAAATGATGAGCGATGATATCGTATTACCTTTGCAGTTTACGGATGCCGCAGCTAACAAAGTGAAAATTTTGGTTTCGGATGAAGAAAACCCAAACTTGCGTTTACGGGTTTATATCACCGGTGGTGGATGCAGTGGCTTTCAGTATGGTTTTACCTTTGATGATCAAATGAATGAAGGTGATATGACCATTGAGAAACAAGGTGTGGAGTTGGTTGTTGATCCGATGAGCCTACAGTATTTGGTTGGCGGTTGTGTTGATTATACCGAAGGTCTGGAAGGTTCACGTTTTATCGTCACGAACCCTAATGCTAAGACAACTTGTGGTTGTGGTTCTTCTTTCAGTATCTGATTCCAGGCGATTTCCCGTAATGGGTCTGAATATTATGACCCATTTTCGGGAGTCCTCTTGCAATCCTATTAAACGATTTTGCTTTATCAATAATCTTTGTCATTCAATTGCTGGCATAGCTGTTCGGCTGCCAGAATGATGCGTGGCCCTGCGCGATGGAACCAATCTTCATGTAATGTAATCACTTTGGCATGCAATTGTGGATGCCAGAAATTTTCAATTAGTTTGACTTGTTCCTGTCCACCACTGATAACAATTATCTCAGGTTTCCTCGTGAGTATTTGTTCACGACTGACTTGGGGCCAGGGGACGGGGCTGTTGGCAAAAATATTTTTGCCGCCACAGATTGAAAGCACTTCACTTTGCAATGTATGGCCGGAAGCGGTAAACAGAGGATAAGTGCCGAATTGTAAAAAGGCCGGTTTGGGAGTTGTAGTGGCATATTTTTGTTGCAAATTGGCAAATCGTTGACGAAGTTCAGTCGCGGATTTTTTTGCTTGTTCTGGGTGAGGACTATATTCAGCGAGTCGTTCTAAATCCTGCGCTATCTGTTCGGTGGTTATGGGATCGGAATAAAAGATTTTAATGCCAAAAGCAGCAAGTTGTTCCAGTGGACGTTGGGGATTACCGCCACGCCATGCCAGAATCAGCTCAGGTTTAAGGGTAATAATGCGTTCCAGATTGATGCCTTGCCAGTTAGCTACTTGCTCAAGTTTACGGGCCTGAGGGGGATAATCAGAATACGCGCTGGCTGCGATCAGATTGTCGCCTAACCCGGCGGCATAGGCTAATTCTGTGGTTGACGGAGATAAACTGATTACCCGTAAGGGAGCTGCATACAGAGAATGGCTGAAACTACTGAGAAACAGTAAAAGCGATAATCCAATTGAACCCGTGCTTTTTATCCATTTCATTGAAGGGTGCTCTTTAAAACATTAAATATGTCGCCCGCAAACACGCCCGAAAATATTCATCAGGGCGTGTCAGTAATATATTATTTGTCTTTATTCAGAGTTGTCAGCATTGCGTTGACCATTAATGTAGATTGGCGAGCTGCCACGGCAAGAAATTCATCAAAGCTGATATGAGATTCTTTATCCGCCACATCAGAGATAGCACGTACCACTACAAATGGGGTGTTGTATTGATGGCAGACATGCCCTATTGCTGCCGCTTCCATTTCTACCGCCGTCACTTGTGGGAAAGTTTCCCGGATACGCGCTAGTGGTTCCGCACCATTAATAAATGCATCACCACTGCAAATCAGCCCACGTACTGCGTTCAGATTTAGTGAATGAATACATTTTTCTGCCAGATCAATTAGCTGGTCATCCGCCACGAAAGCTGGGGGGCATTGTGCCATCTGGCCGGGCTCATAACCAAAAGCGGTAACATCAGCATCATGATAGCGAACTTCGCGGGATATCACGATATCACCGATTTGCAGTTTTGGATCAAGGCCACCCGCTGATCCGGTGTTAATAATTACATCAGGCTGACAATGTTCAAGCAGTAAAGTTGTACCAATTGCAGCAGAAACTTTACCAATACCGGATTTTAACAGTGCGATCTCCACGCCGTTGAGCTTACCGGTATAGATTTCGCAGCCACCTCGTGACAATGTTTGGCGATCTTCAATTTGATCACGCAGTAACGTCACTTCTTGCTCCATAGCACCTATCACGCCTACTTTCATGATGTCATACTCGCTGTTGATTAATTAATCATATAAAATCATTCCGTGTTTGAGTTTAACATCTAATACGGAACAATCAGATAATCTGTAGTGTAAAACTGTGCTATCTCACAAGTCGGGGGGATAAATGTCCGGGATAGACTTTAGTCAGAAGCTTAACTATCAGCGTAAATACCGTCAGTATCATATTGATCCTAATGATGAAGAGCAGGTTATTCGCCAGTTTGAAAGCGATCGTGGGCGGATTATGAATTCAGCGGCTATTCGTCGTTTACAGCAAAAAACACAGGTTTTTCCGCTGGAAAATAATGCCGCTGTCCGCAGTCGCTTAACGCATTCATTGGAAGTGCAACAGGTTGGGCGCTATATTTCGAAAACGATTATTAATGAATTGAAAACGCGTAATTTGCTGGCTGATTACGGGTTGGATAAACGGCTATTATCATTTGAAAGTTTGATTGAAATGGCTTGTTTAATGCATGATATTGGTAATCCACCATTTGGTCATTTTGGTGAAGCGGCAATTAAAGATTGGTTTGCCAAAAAGCTCGATCTTAATTTTTCCTTGGAAAATATTAAGCGAGAAGATCGATGCGAAATCTTCGAATTGCGTTTATGTGGTGATGTGAAAAAAGATCTCTTTCGTCGCCAGTTGCGTAAAGATTTATGTCAGTTTGAAGGGAATGCTCAGGCTATCCGTATGGTGCATAGCTTATTAAAACTCAATCTGACTTATGCCCAGGTTGGTTGTATTCTAAAATATACTTGCCCTGCTTTTCGTCTTGAAGAAACACCAAATCAATTTAATTATTTGATGAAAAAGCCAGGTTTTTATTGGTCGGAGGAGCATTTTGTTCGCGAATTACGTCGTGAGCTTAAAATGGGTGAGTTCTGTCGCTTCCCACTGACTTATATTATGGAAGCAGCAGATGATATCTCTTATTGCATTGCTGATTTGGATGATGCTGTTGAAAAAACGATTTTCAGCGTCGATACACTGATGGGATATTTGGAACAGGAGTGGCAAGAAAATGGCGGTCATCGGGCCGGGGATCTATTCGACTTAACGGTCAGAAAGGCGTACAAGGGAACTCACGGTAACGAATTACGTCGAAGCCAGCAGGATCAATTTTTTATGTATTTGCGGGTTTATATTACCGGTAAACTTGTGCCTTACACGGCTCGTCGTTTTATTGATCATCTGCCGGCTATTTTTGAGGGCTCGTTTAATCAAGCTCTACTTGAAGATAGCAGTGAAGAGCATCGATTACTTAAGACGTTGAAGAGTATTGCTTGTAAGAGAGTGTTTAATCATCCAGAAATTGAAGAATTGGAGTTACAGGGATACCGAGTTATTAATGGGTTATTGGATTTTTATTATCCGTTATTAAAGATATCCCGTCAGGATTTTGTGGAACTGAACCAGAACAATTTCCACAAGGATTATTTTATGGAAACTCGATTGCTACACAAACTTTCTACCAAACATCGTCTGGCTTATGGTGAAGCCGTGGAGAAAATTGTTGCCACTGATGAATCTGAAAAAGACCTGATGGAATTCTATTATCGTGCCCGTCTTATTCAGGATTACATCAGTGGCATGACAGATAATTATGCTTATGAAGAGTATCGTAAGTTTATTGTGTGCAATTGATATACCCGTTATCTTTCAAGTTGCCTCTTTGTTGGCTGCCCTCGCTCACCCCGGTCACATAGTTATCTATGCTCCCGGGGATTCGCTCCTTTGCCGTCGCGATGCATCTTGAAATCCATAGGGTATATTCTCGCCGCGACTCAATATTTTTTTTGCGGCGGTAAGGACATGATCAATTTCATCTGTCAGTTCCAACAATTCAGGTTCTATATCGGTTAATTGAACGCCTTGTTGTAATTGTTGTTCAATTAATTGGCAGAGAGCTTTAAGTTGTGGCACGCCGCTATAACAGCAGCTACCGTGTAGTTTATGGATCTGTTGCTGATAATCTTCCGCTGTTTCCCCTGACAAAACTTTTTCTGTGATTGTTTTAATCGTTGGCAGTAAATCTGCCAACATTTGCAACATATCTATAGCCAACTGTTCTTTTCCTATTGCCTGTTGTAATGCTAATGGCCAGTTAATATGTTGTGATTTTGGCGTTTTGACATAGCGACTTAACACTGCTCTCAGACGATCTTCATCGAGAGGTTTGGTCAGGAAATCCTCAAATGGAGATTGGTCTGTATCGCTCTTTGGTCGGCAAGTATAGGCTGTAACCGCAATGATCGGTGTACTGCGGTGTTGCGGTAGCTGGTGGATGCGGTCAGAAGTACAGATGCCATCCATACCTGGCATATGAATATCCATCAGAATGACATCAAAATGGTGAGAAGTTGCTGACTGCAAAGCTTCTTCTCCATTGTTACATAGCACTGTTTTTTCTACGGTTTCTTCCAGTAATGAACCTATTAGTTTGAGGTTGGCTGGATTATCGTCGACGGCCATGACGGTCATCGGTAAACGTGGGGGATGGACAAGCGTCTTTTGTGGTGCAACTGAGCCGGTTAGAATGAAATCGTCTTTTCCTAGCCATAAATCAAAACGGAAAACAGAACCTTTCTTCGGCTCACTGGTAAAGCTGATATTTCCGCCCATTTCTTGGATCAGTTTCCTTGTAATGACCAGACCGAGGCCGGTACCGCCGTAACGGCGAGAAATACTGGCATCTGCTTGGTGAAAAGCCTGAAATAGATGAGGTTGCTGCTCAGGGCTGATACCGATGCCCGTATCGCTGACAATAATCTCTAAATTGATTTTATGGTGTTGTTGTTGTAACAGATTGATCTTTATCTCCACAGAACCTTGGTCCGTGAATTTAATTGCATTACCGATGATATTGGTGAGTATTTGCTGGAGGCGCATAGGGTCACCTACAACCAGATTCGGTATTTGGGGATCAATATGGTGAGTTAGCTGAATATTCTTACTTTTGGCGCTGAGTGTCAGTAACACCATGATCTCATCAATCATATCCTGTAAAAGGAATGGAACGTTTTCCAATACCAATTTATCCGCTTCAAGCCGCGAAAAATCCAATATATCATTGATAATATTCAGTAGATGATTAGCGGAGCGCTCGATAATATACAGATATTCAGTTTGCTGTATTGTTAAAGGTGTTTTCAGTGTTTGGCGGGTAAAGCCAATTACGCCATTGAGTGGAGTACGTAATTCATGAGACATATTTGCCAGAAATTCCGTTTTTATTCTGGCCGCTTCCTGCGCGCGTTTTTTCGCTATTGCCAGCTCAACGTTCTGAATTTCGAATTGCTCCATTGTTTCCCGTAGATCCGATGTTGCTTGATCGATATCGTTTTGCATCTCTTCTTTATAGCTGGAGAGCGATTTGGCCATTGCATTGATGCCATTTTTCAGCGTATCTAATTCACCAAAATATTTCCCACTGACACGGCTGTTTAATTGTCCTTGGCGAATTCTATCGACAGTACTGACCATATCGCTGATAGGCTTTGTGATCTTACGAACCAAATGGTAGGCAAACAGTGATGCCCAACCAAGGCAAATCAGTAATAGTAATATAAAAATAACGATTTCTTTATATTGCTGTAAGTGAGCTGATCGTAAATCAAGATCAATAGCGATATAACCAATCGGATGTAAAGATGGGACATCAGAATTCTGATGATTCTGAGACAGATGGTGTTCTGAAATAATGGGCATACGTAGAATAATACTGTTTTTAACCTCCATTTTTGTCAAGGTGGTTGGCAGAGGCATATCTGGCGAGATCTGTAGTTGAGCTGAATTGTATTTATAGTTTGAGATATCAAATAGCTGATTATCATCGTTAAAAATGGCAATCGCCCGAACTATCTCAGAATTTCTGCGGTGAAGCCGGGTTATCAGTGAATTGACACGTTCACGGTTATGCAGATTGATGCCGATTTCACTGGCGATAGAAAGGGGTTCAATAATACTGATCCCGGATCGAACAATTTGGTTTTTCAGTTCACGATAGTGATAACAGAGGAATGAGATACTGAAAAACATGCCAACCAGTAAAATTGGAACTAGGATCAGGCTCATCATGCGGATGCGTAAGCTATATTTGGTCATAATCGTCCATTATGGGAAAATAAGAACTTAATAATTCATAGTCCGTAAGAATCATGGTGCAATTTTATTCCCCCAATCGCCGAACAGTAAATCGGCATATCATTACAGTCACTGCTGATAATCTGGATGCTCAGGGGCAGGGCGTAGCTCGCCATCAGGGTAAAACTATTTTTGTCACCGGATTATTGCCCGGTGAACAGGCACAGGTACAACTAACGGAAGAGAAACGCCAATTTGCCAAAGCAAAGTTGGTTAAGCGTCTATCTGACAGTCCATATCGTGTGAATCCCCGTTGTCCGCATTTTGGAGTATGTGGCGGTTGTCAGCAACAACATGTTGCATCGGATTTACAACGTGAGAGTAAAGCCAGCGTTCTGGAACATCTGATTAGACGGGAAACTGGTGTAACGGTTTCTGCTAAGCCGGTGATTCTGGGTCCTGAATATGGTTATCGGCGCCGGGCAAGGCTTGGTTTACACTATCAAGTAAAACAGCGCCGCCTGGTGATGGGATTTCGTCAAAATCAATCCAATGAGTTAATTGCTATAAAAGAATGCCCTGTTTTGCGACCTGAATTGGAACAGTTATTGCAACCATTGGCTCAGTGTCTGAGTAATTTGAAAGCGGTCAAGCGATTAGGTCATGTGGAATTGGTGCTGGCAGATAATGGGCCATTGATGATATTGCGCCATCTTGATCCCTTGAAATGGGAAGATAAAGAGAAACTATGCACATTTTCCGTGCAACATAATGTCGCGGTCTATCTGGCGGCGGATGAAACTTCACTTGAGTCGCTGAATGAACCGCCGGAACCCTGGTATCAGGTAGGTGGACTGAAACTGGTTTTCAGTCCAAGAGATTTTATTCAGGTTAACGATCAGGTGAATCAACAAATGGTTGCTCAGGCGATAGAGTGGCTCGATTTACAACCGAATGACAACGTGCTTGATCTGTTCTGTGGAATGGGGAATTTCACTTTACCTATTGGTCAAATAGTGCAGTCGGTGGTTGGCGTCGAAGGGGTTGCCACACTGGTAGCTAATGGGCAATATAATGCCAGATTAAATAATTTGGATAACATATCCTTCTGCCATGAAAATTTGGAAGCTGACATACGTCATCAACCTTGGGCAAAGTTGGGGTTTAATAAAGTCTTATTAGATCCGGCGCGTGCTGGTGCGACAATAGTCATGTCACACATTGTTAAGCTGGCCCCTGAAAAAGTGGTCTACGTCTCTTGTAATCCAACAACATTGGCACGGGACAGTAAGATTCTGCTTGAGGCTGGCTATCATATTATCAGTGTGCGGATGCTGGACATGTTTCCACATACAAGCCATTTGGAGTCAATGGTGCTATTTAGCCGTTAGGTCATGGCTAGATGAAAGCTATGAAGTCGTCGGGAGAGATTATGGTTGCGGTAAGAAGTGCTCATTTAACCCCTGCGGGAGAGTTTGCAGTAAACAGGTGGATCGCGAGTTTAAATATAGCGAATCTTCAATTGGGTGAGAAATTAGCCAAAACCTGGCGTTATTGTCACGAAAAAGCGCAAAATCATCCTGATTCAGAACTTCTGTTATGGCGTGGTGTAGAGATGGTTGAGATCCTCTCCACGCTGAGTATGGATAATGACAGTATGCGTGCGGCGTTGCTGTTCCCATTGATGGATGCCAAATTACTTGACGATCAAACGGTCACTGAGGCGTTTGGTAGTGGAATTACCAATCTGGTGAAAGGCGTTATGGAAATGGATGCTATTCGTCAGTTGAAAGCCACTCATAACGATTCAATTTGTTCCGTACAGGTTGATAATGTTCGCCGGATGCTATTGGCAATGGTGGAAGATTTTCGCTGTGTCATTATCAAATTGGCAGAGCGGATTGCCCATTTGCGGGAAGTTAAAGAGGCGACTGAAGATGAGCGTGTATTGGCTGCGAAAGAGTGTTCCAACATTTACGCGCCGCTCGCTAACCGATTAGGCATTGGTCAACTTAAATGGGAACTTGAGGATTACTGCTTCCGTTATCTCCATCCTGATGAATATAAAAAAATTGCGAAATTGCTGCATGAGCGTCGCATTGATCGTGAGCAGTATATTGACTACTTTGTTAATACATTACGTAAGCATATGCTCAAGGAGGGCGTCACTACTGAGATATACGGGCGTCCTAAACATATCTACAGCATCTGGCGCAAAATGCAGAAAAAATCACTGACATTTGATGAGCTGTTTGATGTTCGGGCTGTGCGGATTGTGGTTGAACGTTTGCAGGATTGTTACGCGGCACTGGGGATAGTACATACTCACTATCGTCATTTGCCGGATGAATTCGATGATTATGTGGCTAACCCGAAGCCTAATGGCTACCAATCTATTCATACCGTAGTGCTTGGGCCGGGTGGTAAGACATTGGAAATCCAGATCCGTACCCGTCAGATGCATGAAGATGCAGAATTGGGAATCGCCGCCCACTGGAAATATAAAGAGGGGGCAGTGGCGGGTAGTCGTGCCGGATATGAGGGGCGTATTGCATGGCTGCGTAAACTTATCACATGGCAAGAAGAGATGGCTGATTCTGGTGAGATGCTGGATGAGGTTCGCAGCCAGGTGTTTGATGATCGGGTATATGTATTTACACCGAAAGGCGATGTTATTGATCTACCTACCGGTTCTACGCCGCTGGATTTTGCTTACCATATTCACAGCGATGTGGGGCATCGTTGTATTGGGGCGAAAATCAGTGGTCGCATTGTGCCATTCAGCTATCAATTGCAAATGGGCGATCAGATTGAAATCATCACCCAGAAACATCCGAACCCAAGTCGTGATTGGTTAAATCCAAACTTGGGCTATGTCACCACAAGCCGTGGTCGGGCGAAAATCCATAACTGGTTCCGCAAACAGGATCGGGATAAAAACATTATCGCAGGTCGTCAGATGCTGGATAACGAACTGGAACACTTGGATATCAGCCTAAAAGAGGCGGAAAAGTTGCTTATTGCTCGTTATAACGTCCATACACTTGATGAAGTACTGGCGGGAATTGGGGTGGGTGATATCCGTATTAACCAGTTGGTCAATTTCTTACAAAGCAAACTCAAGAAAACCACCGCAGAGGATGCAGATCGGGAAGCTCTTCGCAATTTAGAAAATAAATCACATCCACAGCGTAGTTCTACTAAAGACGATGGGCGGATTGTGGTAGAAGGTGTGGGTAACTTGATGCATCACATTGCCCGTTGCTGCCAGCCAATTCCTGGAGATGAGATTGTCGGCTTTATCACTCGTGGTCGGGGTATCTCCATCCACTGGGTTGATTGTGAACAACTGGCTGAATTGCAGGAAAATGCGCCGGAAAGGGTCGTAGATGCGGTTTGGGGAGAGAGTTACTCCAGCGGTTACTCACTGATTGTGCGTGTGGTTGCGAATGATCGCAGTGGATTACTGCGTGATATCACCACGATCCTGGCGAATGAAAAGGTGAACGTGCTTGGGGTGAGTAGCCGCAGTGATGTAAAACAGCAGATTGCTACCATCGATATGAATATTGAGATTTATAACCTGCAAGTACTGGGACGGATCTTGGCGAAAACCAATCAGTTACCGGATGTTATTGAAGCCAAACGCCTTCATGGCAACTAACCGCGGGAAAATTTGGATAAAAAATGAAATCATCTGCTATATACCCTATGGATTTCAAGATGCATCGCGACGGCAAGGGAGAGAATCCCCGGGAGCATAGCGAACTATGTGACCGGGGTGAGCGAGTGCAGCCAACAAAGAGGCAACTTGAAAGATGACGGGTATAAAACGGTTATTAGAGATTATGGCGCAATTGCGCCATCCTCAACAGGGGTGTCCTTGGGACAAACAACAAACGTTCAAAACTATCGCACCTTATACATTAGAAGAGACTTATGAAGTCATTGATGCCATTGAACGAGGTGATTTTTCTGATCTAAAAGAAGAACTAGGCGATCTGTTATTTCAGGTGGTGTTCTATGCTGAAATGGGCAAAGAGCAACAGTTGTTTGATTTTGATGATATTTGCCATGCGATTAGCGATAAACTGGAGCGCCGCCACCCACATATTTTCGGTCAGCAGCAGGATATCAGCGGTGACGTGGCTATCAGTGGTTGGGAAAAACGTAAGGTGCAGGAAAGAGCGCAAAAAGATCTGCATTCGGTCCTTGATGACATTCCGGCAAGTCTGCCGGCATTGATGAAAGCGTATAAAATACAGAAACGTTGTGCTGCGGTTGGTTTTGACTGGGATACCTTGGGGCCAGTGCTGGACAAAGTTTATGAAGAGATCGACGAAGTAATGGATGAAGCTTATCAGGCGGTTGTTGATCAGCAGCATTTGGAAGAGGAGATTGGTGATTTATTGTTTGCTGTTGTGAACTTATCTCGCCATCTCGGATACAAACCGGAAATTGCGTTGCAAAAAGCATGCAATAAGTTTGACAACCGATTTAGAGAAGTAGAAAAGCTGATCCTGAACCAAGGCCACACCTTGGAAGCCGCGACATTGGAAGAAATGGAACAAATGTGGCAACAGGTTAAGAAACAGTAACCGGAAAGGGATGGCAAACAGCCCAAGAGGGCTGTTATCAACGCGAGAAAAGCGGAAACAGAAAGCGGCGCTAATTCACGAAAAGATATCAAAGGAATGATGAAGGATAGAAAATTATCTGGTCGCCGTTAAACCTCAGTAATTAATGGCAGTAATCCCAGATTTACCAACTGAATTTCAACATCATTGGCTTTATCAATATCGCCCTGATTTTCGCCGTCAAAAATGCCTTTTTTGGTGATGATTAATGTCCCCAATTGCTCTTTATCATTTGCAATAGGCAAGATTTCATCTGCCATTGGTAACAATGAGGGATCTATAATGGAGGGTAAATAAATCATCCAGCCGGCACTTAACCTGTCGGGGAATACCTGATTTCGTTTCAATGTATAGCCGTTAGTTTCCACCATAATATAGGGGGTATTACGGCTGAAAACCAAAAAGGTAATAAAATCAATCAATCGTGAAAATTGAAACTCCTTTTCGTCAATATTGAGTCTTATTGTTATATTAGTTTGTCCTAGTTTGTTACTACGGTAATTTTCATAAAATAGGGAACAGGCAAGGTCATCAACTTCACCATCCCAGATTTTCTTTCCTATAAAAGGGAAGTTTTTTTATAGCTTTTTTCAAACTCTTGAACCGCTTTTTCTGTCGGATGCTGTTTTTCAAAAACAGGATGTTTTAATGCTTCATTACGAGTATACCCAGTCAAATACCAGGTTTTATGATGCCCGAAGAATTGGTCAGTCTGTTGTGTTATCTTATACAAATCAGTGAGGGCTATTTGGGGAGTCAACGATTCTTTCCAGTCAAAATACAACTCTATTTCTAGTGATAAAATAGTCATTTATTGTCTCTACTATCCAAATAAAGGAGTGCGAAATGCCTACCTGATTAAGGGTAACGACTAAACCTCAGTAATTAATGGCAGTAATCCCAGATTTACCAACTGAATTTCAACATCATTGGCTTTATCAATATCGTCCTGATTTTCGCCGTCAAAAATGCCTTTTTTGGTGATGATTAATGTCCCCAATTGCTCTTTATCATTTGCAATAGGCAAGATTTCATCTGCCATTGGTAACAATGAGGGGTCTATAACGAAGGGTAAATAAATCATCCAACCTGCACTTAACCTGTCGGGAAATACCTGATTTCGTTTCAATGTATAGCCGTTAGTTTCCACCATAATATAGGGGGTATTACGGCTGAAAACAAAAAAGGTAATAAAATCAATCAATCGTGAAAATTGAAACTCCTTTTCGTTAATATGGAGCTTTATTGTTAGCTTAGTTTGCCCTAGTCTATCAATACGATAGTTCTCATAAAATAGGGAACAAGCAAGGTCATCAACTTCACCATCCCAGATTTTTTTTCCTATAAAAGGGAAATCTTCTTTGTAACTTTTTTCAAACACTTGAACTGTTTTTTTCGTTGGGTGTTGTTCTTCAAAAACAGGATATTCTAATGCTTCCTTGCGGGTATGGCCTGTCAGATACCAGGTTTTATGACGCCCGAAGAATTGGTCAACCTGTTGTGTTATCTTATACAAATCAGCCAATACCACTTGAGGAGTCAAAGGTTCTTTCAGGTCAAAATACAGTTTTATTTTTGTCGATAAAATAGCCATGCATTACCTCACACTATCCAAGTAAAGGGGTATGAAATACTTTAATATTGTGGAACTCAGAAAATTCCTGTGAATAATAAGTCGCGCTCACAGGCCCCATAAAATGCCAGTGAGAGTGTGGAATGCCGTTCAATAAGGTACACACGGATTGCTGTCGTTTCCCCTGTTTTTTTATGGGTTCATCTCCCGTCCACCATTCCATCGGTTCTCCCTTCCTAAAAAACTGATCATATTTAGCTTTGGATTCCAGAAACAGGCATGCTTTTGGTCGCCAGCCATCGAAGCTGACTCCCAGACATTCCCATACCTGTATGAGTTTTGCATCCGGTTTGTAAACGGTTTTGGCTATCTGGATTTGATAATCAAGGGTCACCTGCGAGTATGAGCTGGTGCTTTCCCAGCTGGGACTTACTTTCTCAATGGCTGGACACGCCTTGCATTTTTCCCTTGTTGTACTGATCGCGTCCGTTCGGGTTTCCGCTTGCTCTTTTTCATCATCCTTGTCTTTTGTCATTTCTGTAACGCCGAGGCCAACACCAACACCAACCAATATGCCCGCAAGGGCTGATGCCGCATATTCGGCAGCAGTCAGGGCTACCGGAACTACCAGAGGTAAAGGCATATTACTTTCTCCTTTTCAACAAGTTATCTATTATCCTCAGGATATCTTTGTATTGTTGTTCCGGGTTTTCCCCTGCTTCAAGGGCATTTTTGATTTCTGGTACACCATGGAAATTAAGATTAAATGCAGTTAAATAAAGGTATGATCTAACCAGTTTTTTATCTTTAAAGCCCAGCTCGCTGATTAAATACCGATACGCCTCTTTCAGTCGCTTATGTAAATTTTTTTCATCCTCATGCACAACCAAGTCGGCATGTTCTGACAAAATGCATTGCCTGATTTTTTCAATATAAGTATTGTCCTCTAGATCTATAATTTTATCGAATTGTTCCTGAGTGAGTTTAATCATGGCATTGCTCCTTAACTCATAAGCTACTGTTACCTATATTGGGTCTTTTATCTGTGTGCAATTCAGACGAAACGATCACTGTGGAAGCAATCATACTGTTTTTTAATCAATTAAGGCAATAAATTCATTCGAAATTGAGAAGAGGCAATAACGATTGGCTTCATGAAAAATGAAGTTTGTGTCTGTACACATGTCTACATTGAAAATGCTGTGGAGGGGGAAAATACCTTATTTTCGTGCAGATTATTTGTAGCGAATTTAAGGTTCGGGTATACTGCTTTCCCGTCCTGGTTATATCCATCATCTTTTAAACCTAAACTTTCAGGTTCAGCATGAAAACTAATTATATTTTTGTGACCGGCGGGGTCGTATCCTCTCTGGGTAAAGGCATTGCCGCAGCCTCTTTGGCGGCTATACTCGAAGCCCGTGGACTCAATGTCACTATTATGAAACTGGACCCGTACATCAATGTCGATCCAGGTACGATGAGCCCAATTCAACACGGGGAGGTTTTCGTTACCGAAGATGGAGCTGAAACTGATCTCGATTTAGGTCACTATGAGCGTTTCATCCGTACTAAAATGACTCGCCGCAATAACTTTACGACGGGTCGGGTTTATTCCGAAGTTTTGCGTAAAGAGCGCCGTGGCGACTATCTGGGGGCGACTGTTCAAGTTATTCCTCACATCACCAATGAAATTAAGGATCGCATCATCAGTGGTGGTGAAGGTCATGATGTGGTGCTGGTGGAAGTTGGTGGTACTGTCGGTGATATCGAATCCTTGCCATTCCTTGAAGCCATTCGTCAAATGGCAGTAGAAGTTGGTCGTGAACACACTTTATATCTGCATCTGACACTGGTGCCTTATCTGGCAGCGGCTGGCGAAGTCAAAACCAAACCGACTCAGCATTCGGTAAAAGAGCTGCTTTCTATCGGTATTCAACCGGATATTCTGATTTGTCGTTCAGATCGCGTCATTCCGGCTAATGAGCGGGCAAAAATTGCTCTTTTCTGTAATGTGCCGGAGAAAGCGGTTATCTCCCTAAAAGACGTTGATTCCATTTATAAAATCCCAGGGCTATTGAAATCTCAAGGCTTAGATGATTATATTTGTAAACGATTCAGCCTCGATTGCCCGGAAGCAAATTTGTCAGAATGGGAACAAGTCATTTACGAAGAAGCTAACCCTTCCGGTGAAGTCACTATTGGGATGGTGGGTAAATACGTTGAACTGCCTGATGCGTACAAATCCGTGATTGAGGCATTGAAGCACGGTGGATTGAAAAATCGTCTAACGGTGAATATCAAACTGATTGATTCCCAGGATGTTGAAACCCGTGGCGTTGAATTATTGAAGGGGTTGGATGCGATTCTGGTGCCTGGTGGTTTTGGTGGTCGTGGTGTGGAAGGCAAAATCATGACAGCCCGTTATGCGCGTGAGAACAAAATTCCTTATCTGGGGATCTGTCTCGGCATGCAGGTAGCATTGATTGAGTTTTCTCGTCATGTTGCGGGTTTGGAAAAAGCCAGCTCAACAGAATTTGAACCTGATTGCCGGTTTCCGGTTGTTGGTCTGATCACCGAATGGCGTGATGAAGACGGTAATTTAGAAGTGCGTAGCGAAGAGAGTGATCTTGGTGGAACGATGCGTGTGGGTGGTCAGCCATGCCACCTGACAAAAGAGAGTTTAGTGCGCACCTTGTATGGGGCAGATACGATTGTTGAGCGTCATCGGCATCGTTATGAAGTGAATAACTTACTGTTGAAACGTATTGAAGATGCGGGTCTGCGGGTAGCGGGTCGTTCAATGGACAATAAGCTCGTAGAAATTATTGAGATTCCAGAGCATCCTTGGTTCGTGGCTTGTCAGTTCCACCCAGAATTTACTTCCACTCCTCGTGATGGCCATCCATTATTTACTGGTTTTATTAAAGCAGCCGGTAAATATCAGAAAGGCCAGCTCAAATAAGATGTGCAGTGAGTGGCGGTATGACGTGTTCCGTCACTTACCTGAAATGTAACTTGTACTGAGGAAAACCTAATGTCCAAAATCGTTAAAGTGATCGGTCGTGAAATCATTGACTCCCGTGGTAACCCAACCGTAGAAGCAGAAGTGCATCTGGAAGGAGGGTTTGTGGGTTTAGCGGCTGCACCCTCTGGTGCATCTACCGGTTCCCGTGAAGCGTTGGAACTGCGTGACGGTGACAAATCCCGTTTTATGGGTAAAGGTGTACTGAAAGCTGTTGATGCAGTAAATGGCTCGATTGCACAGGCAGTTATTGGTCAGGATGCTAAAGATCAGGCTAACATCGACAGGATCATGATCGATCTGGATGGTACTGAAAATAAATCTCAATTCGGTGCTAATGCGATTCTGGCGGTTTCTCTGGCTAACGCTAAAGCCGCAGCAGCAGCGAAAGGCATGCCGTTGTACGAGCACATTGCTGAATTGAATGGCACTCCGGGTAAATTCTCTATGCCGTTGCCGATGATGAACATCATCAATGGTGGTGAGCACGCGGATAACAACGTTGATATCCAGGAATTTATGATTCAACCGATTGGAGCAAAAACGCTGAAAGAGGCGGTTCGTATCGGTTCTGAAGTTTTCCATAACTTGGCTAAAGTTCTGAAAGCAAAAGGCATGAGTACTGCGGTTGGTGACGAAGGGGGCTATGCGCCTAACTTGGAATCTAACGCGGCAGCGCTGGCTGCTATTAAAGAAGCGGTAGAACAAGCGGGTTATGTTCTGGGCAAAGATGTCACTTTGGCTATGGATTGTGCCGCTTCTGAATTCTACAACCCAGAAACGGGTAACTATGAACTGAAAGGTGAAGGTAAGACTTTCACTTCTCAAGAGTTCACTCATTACTTAGAAGATTTGACCAGAAAGTACCCGATTGTTTCTATCGAAGATGGATTGAATGAATCTGACTGGGAAGGTTTTGCTTACCAGACAAAAGTATTGGGTGAAAAAATCCAGTTGGTTGGCGACGACCTGTTTGTTACCAATACTAAGATCCTGAAAGAAGGTATTGAGAAAGGCATTGCTAACTCTATTCTGATTAAATTCAACCAGATTGGTTCTCTAACTGAAACGCTGGCGGCGATTAAAATGGCAAAAGACGCAGGTTACACGGCGGTAATTTCTCATCGTTCTGGTGAAACAGAAGATGCGACTATTGCTGATCTGGCCGTAGGTACTGCCGCAGGTCAAATCAAAACCGGTTCTATGAGCCGTTCTGATCGCGTTGCTAAATATAACCAGTTAATCCGTATTGAAGAAGCTTTGGGTAATCGCGCTCCTTTCTATGGCTTGAAAGAAGTAAAAGGTCAGGCTTAATCGATAATTAATTAAGTATTAGAATTAAACAGGAGGGGTAAAACCCTCCTCAGATAATTGGCTACCAAGTCATATTTATAATCTTTTGACGTGTGGCTACAAAAAGGCTACGGTGTTCTAATCAAACACACAGGGGAGCATTTACTATGACTGATACTGTTGTCAGAGCCAGGGTGTCACCAGCCTGCAAAGCGGCGGCAATGGCAAATGCCAAAGCACTTGGGCTCGATTTATCTACCGTTATACGTATGGTTATTAATCGATTAGCCGCAGAAGGTCGGCTACCGGATGGGTTGCTGCAACCGAATAGCGAGACGTTACAGGCAATTCATGATCTAGAGAACGGGATAGGTGTTCACCGTGCCAACACGCTTGATGAATTAAAAAGTGATTTAGGCTGGTAACAGTGTTGATTTTCGTTTATCAGAGCCGATTTAAAAGGGATGCCAAAAAGTACGTCAACAATAAAAAAGCGCAAGAAATCATTATGAAAACCCTTGCGCTTTTGCAAACCGGCCAGCCATTACCACCGAAGTATAAAGAACACCGCCTGAATGGTAACTATATTGGTTATTTGGAATGTCATGGAGCACCGGATTTACTACTGATTTATCGACGTACGGACACTGAATTGATCTTGTATCGAGTTGGTAGCCATGCTGATTTATTCGGATAGTAAGAGGATAACTGATGGATTTTTAAATATGTTTGTTGAGCGGAGAGCTAGCTGTGATTCGAAGAGAAAAAATTAAGTTGAGCTGTGTGTAATAGGTTGATGTTTGAGCATGACAAACCTGAAATAATTTTATTCTTCCAAATGAAAGGCTAAAACCCTCCTTCATAAGGGTAATAGCCTGATAACTTCTACAACGTCAATTTTTGAGTTTTCCTGAGGCAGTCGGTCGGTGCAGCCATGTTTTCACATATGAAACTTTTCGCCGATGGCTTAATAGCGAGAATCCCCCCTTTAATGTTGCTGAGAAGATTTACCTTGATATAACGGATTTTAGTTAGCTGTCTCAACAACAGTTCGGACATATCCATACTTGGCAACTAGAGCCTTGTATTGGTGTGACAGAATTACCCGGTAAGCTGAGAGCTAAATGATGTCCGATGGCCGGGCTCAGAGCCTCGACTGCAAGGTCAAAAAGAAAAAATGTTTAAACAAGACGAAGATCTATTTTTTGATAAAAAAGATACGCTAACCTTTATCCAACTTCTTTTATGGGAATTATACCCTTGCCTAATATCAGACATACTTGTTTTATAACCGAGATCGCAAGAGAAAACGGTATTCAGCGTACGTGAAATTATAAAGATCTCCTTATCTTCCATACGTTATATCAATCACTCTTTAAGAACTCCCTTTGCTCCAAAAATTAATGGATGCTTCGGGCATCCTTATACATACGATCCATCATGGAAAAGGATATTGATGAAAATGAATCAGCGAGAAACTAACGTAAGCATACTGGCAGGGAATTCACGAGTTTATCTCAATAAGGATAGCGAGATAGTTATCGAGGCTCAGTTGAAAGCCTTTGAGGCTGCTCTGATGTTCGCCAAACGAAGCCAAGATGAATGTGGTCAATTACCGAGGATATCCGTGGCATTCGATCATCATGGGATATTCCGCCTCCAGTTCCTGATAAATAACCTCACTAATTCTCAAAAACGGAACCCCCGCTTGAGTCATCTCCACGCCTCGATCAGGAATATCTTTTTGCCCGTAGCAGAAAAATATCAGATTCCGCTCAGTGAAATACGTGTTATTCACGAAGATTCAGCCAGGCAGCACCTTGTCCACATCTTAGCTTCTGGAGAAATACCCGAAATCATCACACGGCGGATGGTGTCCAAAAACCTCGCTGACGGTAAACCACCGACATCAGATGCTGCTTACGAAGAGCCGACTCAGAAACTCACTTGTGCAGCAATTACGAAGGAGTACTTTGAGAAAGCTGCCGGTGATCACAAAGGCTCAGACGCTATTCTGGAGGTGTTCTTTGAGGACTGCGCTTGGTCGAGAGCTTTGGCATATGTGCGTGGGCTACAACTCAGCCATATGCTCGGTGTTTCAACCGCCATTCGTCTTAATCTTGTTAATGAACAGGGGGAGGTGAGTAAAGGCGATGTAGTTACTGCCTAGCAGATATAGATATAGTCAAGATAATAAAAAAATAATTTCATCTTTGTTTGTTAAGGGGGAAAAATTTATGTACAACTTAACCCGGCCGATATATTTGGATAACAATGCTACAACGCCATTAGATCCCGACGTGCTTCAAACTATGATGCCCTATTTTACCTGCGCTTATGGAAATGCTGCCAGTAATCACCATGCATTTGGGTGGAAAGCTATGGAAGCTGTTGATAATGCAAGAAAAGTGATATCAACATCGATAAATGCGACGAGTCATTCCGATATTATATTCACGTCGGGTTCCACCGAGTCGAACAATCTTGCAATCGCGGGCCTTCAACATCGGGGCAAAAGGGGGCATGTCATCACATCGACAATTGAGCATAAAGCTGTTCTTGATTGTTGCGGTAGGCTCGAAGCAATGGGAACGGAGGTGACCTACTTACCGCCGCAAAGCGACGGCATCGTATCCCCAGATTCAATATCTCGTGCAATAAGGGATGATACCTATCTCGTTTCGATTATGGCCGCTAACAACGAGATTGGTTCAATACAAAAAATTGAAGAGATAGGCGCGATCTGTAAGGAACATGACATTCCTCTTCATACCGACGCCACGCAAGCGCTCGGCAAAATAAAATTTGATGTACAGCGCATGAATATAAGTCTTGCCTCATTTTCCGCGCACAAAATATATGGACCAAAGGGGGTTGGTGCACTTTATATCGATTCACGCAATAAGAATATAACACTCGCTCCTCTCATTGTTGGAGGGGGACATGAGCGAGGCTTACGCTCTGGAACCCTTAATGTTCCGGGGATAGTAGGATTTGGGCGCGCCGTTGAACTGTCTGTTAAAAACTTGCCTGATGAGTCGATGAGGTTACGTTATTTAAGGGATTTACTTCGGTCGTATATTATCGAGAATGTGGCTGACGTTCGGATAAATGGTCATCTTATCGAATGCCTTCCCGGTCTGTTAAATGTCTCTTTCAACGGCTTGGATGCTGACTCGCTTTTGCTGGAGCTTTCCGAGGTTGCATTGTCCTCTGGGTCTGCATGCACATCCGCTAACAGGGCGCCGTCACATGTACTGAAAGCAATAGGAGTCAGTGATGCACAGGCTCAAGCCAGTGTGCGTTTCGGACTAGGAAGATTTAATAATGAGGACGAGATACGGTATGTTTGTCTCCGTCTGGAAAAAGCGGTGAATAAACTGAGATCGATGGCGCCAAAGCCATTCGGCGTCCTGTAATAATTAAGATGGAGTTTGACTGATGAGAACAATGTCGGCACTTTTTCTCCTGTTCGGAACCCTGTTCACTGCGGGGGGATATGGCGCCACCTTTCTTATTTCCGCGTATTTTCGGTCACAAGGGGGGAGTGACATTGACACTGGGACGACCCTTAGCGTGGCCTTGATCGGCACCTTGATTGGCGTTCCTTTGGTTGGATGGTTTGCTGGGCAACTGGAAGCATCGCGCCTGGCAGCCCTAGCGGCGCTGGCGATGTCTTGTGGTTATTTTCTTTTAGGCGGTTTCAGCGGTGAATTGGGTTACATTCCGCGTATCGCAGCGTTCTTGATTGGACTCGGTTGGGGAATGTTCTATATCAGTGGGCCTATGGCATTGTCGGAGCGTGTCACTGACGTTGACAGGGGTCACTGGTTTACTCGCTTCAGCGCATTTCAAATGGCTGGGATTTGCGGCAGTCCCATCCTCCTTGCCGCGGCGGTTGAACAAGCAGGAGTGCCCATCCGAGTAACATTTCTCTTTGTTGGCGTCATTGGCATCCTCGCCTCACTACTTCTGGCGACCTTTGGGGTCAGGGAACCGCATGGTCAACGGGAGTTATCACTGAGACCTTGGGTGAGAAAAATAACCAAGATTGCTGCCAGTAGTGCGATCCGTCCCATTGTGATGGTGGGCCTGGGAGGCGGTGTATTCTCCGGAATGATGTCGTTCCAGAGTTCGCTGGTCGAAGGGACTCAAGCAAATGCAAGTACATTCTTTGCTGTACATGCAGCGACCGTGGTTGTGTCGCGGCTTTTGTTAGCCCGACGTTTATCGACGATGCCCCGTATCCCGTTAGTCATCGCGCTGATGTTATTCTTAGTCATGGGCATTTTGGCTTTGTTAGGCATACCGGTTCACCCTCTGTTCCAGATTGTGGCGGCCATGTTAACGGGGATAGGCTATGGATTGGTGTATCCCGTTATTCAAACATGGGCAGTAAACGACTCTGCGCTTGAGAATCGTCATGCCGCCCTCACTTGGTTCGTTGTCGCCTACTTTGTGGGGATATTTGGATTTCCAGCGATAGGCGGATGGATATTAGTTGGCGCGGGCAAAACCTTGTTTATCCTAACCCTAGCTGCAATAGCTTCCCTTGAACTTGTGGTGGCATTATTGGGAGGGCGGTGGTTTTATCGCATTAAGGACAGACTGACGGCACAGAATGAAGCACGTTAACGGTCATTCAGCCAGTCGATAATTATCGACTGGCTGATTTGCCGTTGCACAAGCAATTTTTCGATGACCATAAAGTATTTAATTGTCGTCATTCCTCGTAATTGAAGCGCTTTTTTAGGACATTTATTAATGTATTTAATGCGTCTTCCAATATTTCCCAAAATAACTAAACTTTCTGAATATTCCAATATCCATAAAAGAACATTGCTTAACAATTAAATTTTATTTATGACCGTTTAATCGTTAGATATAACATTTTCCTGTTCGGAGAATATTTGGCTGCACTTAGCGGGGTTTTACGTCTTAGTGTGGTTGTTTTTAGTATTCCGCACCAGTGCGGACTCAGGGAAAAAGCTGTAGCAATATAAAAATATTAATTTGAAGAGAGTATGAATATAGCACCTTGAATAACCAAACTGAGAGGAGAATAAGGAATGATTGTAAAAAACGACTGGCACCCGGCTGATATTATTGCAGGGCTTAAAAAACGGGGAACGTCGTTATCTGCTGTTTCAAGAGATGCAGGGCTTGCATCATCCACTTTATCAAATGCTTTGCATCGTCCGTGGCCTAAAGGTGAGAAGCTCATTGCTACCGCTTTAAATTGTGAGCCTTTCGAAATATGGCCAAGCAGATATTCAAAATGAATTAAAATAAACTTCTCGAAAAAATTCAATGAGAAGAGATTAAATGCCTGAAGCTTTTCTTGTGTCTTGTGAAAAGCTTCAGGTATGATTAAAATAGCGTTATTAACGTCACTCCTTGATATTTTTCATAATTTCTGTTGATTTCACGGATCGCCAGATAGGAGTAGTATTCCAAAATCGGGTAAACTTTTTGGGAGGCGAATAGGGTTCTGCCAGGCAGAACCTTAATGGAATAGTGACAATAACGGTATGGTTCATCATTATTCCAGAGTTATATAGGGATTAGGGTTAATAAATCGGGTAGGGGCGTAATTATCATACCCCTTACCCCTGCAATATTCTTTTAACTGGCTTAATGAATTTATCCCTATTTTTTGGTAAATAAATTGTAACCTGCTTTGTACCGTTCTATATGTGATACCTAATTTTCTCGCTATATCTTTAGCGCTTAGCGATTGCAACGCAAAAAATACGATATCGAACTCTCTGTCGGTAAATAAATCGGTTGGTTTGCCAAAAGTTAATGACTCTGGATGAATGTTGTTTTCAAAATGATACATGGAATAAATTTGAAGTTTTTTACCGTGCGATACAATCCCAATGCATTTTCCATCCTTCATTAGAGGAGTAACATTGACCAGAAATGGTTGGATTATTTTTTCTCTTCCGACATAAGTGAAGGTGTGTAGTACCCGAATGGTCTTTTGACTCGTCATTACATGGTTATCATTAGCTTGTATAATATTTTCAAATTCAGACCACGGTGCTGGACACTCACCATCAAGCCTCCCTTCTATATTAAAACCTTTAGGAAGACCGCTGTAATAAATCATAGTATCATTGGCATAGATGAATCGAGATTCGTTGTCTTTTATAACCCAAACATCGTTGCTGTTTTCCATATATGATATGAAAGCATCAAAGTTTTCTGAATGAACATCCAGATCTTTGTTTATGGAGAAACTCATCGTGTTATCTTTCATAACTTCACCCATTATGATTGAACTGTAAAACCGCGATAACGTCCATGTGAGGTATTCCACAAAACTGCTTTTCGCGTTGTTAAGCGAGTTTTGGTCAGAGCATAAGGTTCTGTTAAACAGAACCTTAATGGCATAGTGATGACAGCAATGTTATGCATTGTTATGCCAGAGGTATAAAAGGGTTAGGGTTAATAAATCGGGTAGGAGCATAGTTATCATACCCTTTGCCCCGGCAATATTCTTTTAACTGGCTTAATGAATTTATCCCTATTTTCTGGTAAATGACATGTAGCCTGCTTTGTACCGTTCTATATGTGATACCTAATTTTCTTGCTATATCTTTAGCGCTTAGCGATTGCAACGCAAAAAATACGATATCGAACTCTCTATCTGTAAAAATCTCAGTTGGGTTGCCAAATGATAATGATTCAGGATGCCTGTTGTTTTCAAAATGATACATGGAATAAATTTGAAGTTTTTTACCGTGTCCTACAACCCCAATACATTCTCCATTCTTCATTAGCGGTGTAACATTCACCAAAAATGGTTGGATTATTTTTTCTCTCCCGCCGTAAGTGAAGGTGTTTAGTACCGGAATGGTCTTTTGACTCGTCATTACATTGCCATCACTAGCATGTACAATATCTTCAAGCTCAGACCACGGAGCTGGACACTCACTAACAAGCCTCCCTTCAATATTAAACCCCTTAGGAAGACCACTGTAATAAATCATAGTATCATTGGCATAGACGAATCGATGTTTGTTGTCTTTTATAGCCCAAAAATCGTTGCTGTTTTCCATGTACGATATGAAAGCATCAAAGCTTTTTGAATGAACATCCAGATCTTTGTTTACAGAGAAACTCATCGTATTATCTTTCATAATTTCACCTATCATGATTAAACTGTAATAACTTGCATGTGGGGTATCCCACAAATCCGTCCTTCGCGCGGTTAAGCGGGTTTTGGACGGGAAATAGGGTTCTTAGGAGGAACCCTGATGGCATAGTGATAATAATGATGTGGTTCATCGTTATGCCAGAGGTATATAGGGATTAGGGTTAATAAATCGGGTCGGAGCATAATTATCGTACCCCTTACCCCTACAATATTCTTTTAACTGGCTTAATGAATTTATCCCTATTTTTTGGTAAATAAATTGTAACCTGCTTTGTACTGTTCTATATGTGATACCTAATTTTTTAGCTATATCTTTAGCGCTTAATGACTGCAAAGCAAAAAATACGATATCGAACTCTCTATCAGTAAATAAATCAGTTGGTGTGCCAAAAGTTAATGATTCAGGATGCCTGTTGTTTTCAAAATGATACATGGAATAAATTTGAAGTTTTCTACCGTGTCCCACAACCCCAATACATTTTCCATCCTTCATTAGAGGGGTAATATTGACTAGAAGTGGTTGGATTATTTTTTGTCTCCCGCCATAGATGAAAGTGTTTAATACTGGAATGGTTTTTTGACTCATCATTACGTTTTTATCATTGGCTTGTATAATATCTACAAACTCGACCCACGGTCCTGGACATTCACTATCAAGCCTACCTTCCATATTAAAACCTTTGGGTAGGTTGCAGTAATAATGTGTAACATCATTAGCGTAAACGAATCGAGATTCGCTATCTTTTATAATCCAGAAATCGTTGCTGTTTTCCATGTATGATATGAATGCATCAAAGCTCTTTGAATGAACATCCAGATCTTTGTTTACAGAGAAACTCATCGTGTTATCTTTCATAATTTCCCCATTATGATTGAACTGTAAAACTGTGATAACGTCCATGTGAGGTATCCCACAAAACTACTTTCCGCACTGTTAAGCGAGTTTTGGTCGGAGCATAGGGTTCTGTTAGACAGAACCCTAATGGCATAGTGACGACAGCAATATTGTGCATTGTTATGCCAGAGGTATATAGGGATTAGGGTTAATAAATCGGGTAGGAGCATAATTATCGTACCCCTTACCCCTGCAATATTCTTTTAACTGGCTTAATGAATTTATCCCTATTTTTTGGTAAATAAATTGTAACCTGCTTTGTACCGTTCTATATGTGATACCTAATTTTCTCGCTATATCTTTAGCGCTTAGCGATTGCAACGCAAAAAATACTATATCGAACTCTCTGTCGGTAAATAAATCAGTTGGTGTGCCAAAAGTTAATGACTCTGGATGAATGTTATTTTCAAAATGATACATGGAATAAATTTCAAGTTTTCTACCGTGTCCAACAATGCCAATGCATTCTCCATCCTTCATTAGCGGTGTAACATTGGCCAGAAATGGTTGGATCATTTTTTGTTTCCCACCATAAGTCAAGGTGTTTAATACTGGAATGGTTTTTTGATTCGTCATTACATTTTTATCATTAGCTTGTATAATATCTGCAAACTCGGCCCACGGTGCTGGACATTCACTATCAAGTTTACCTTCTATGTTAAAACCCTTAGGAAGGCCACTGTAATAAAGCGTAGCATCATTCACATAGACGAATCGAGATTCGTTGTCTTTTATAACCCAAAGATCGTTGCTATTTTCCATATATGATATGAAAGCATCAAAGCTTTTTGAATAAACATCCAGATCTTTGTTTACAGAGAAACTCATCGTATTATCTTTCATAATTTCACCTATCATGATTAAACTGTAATAACTTGCATGTGGGGTATCCCACAAATCCGTCCTTCGCGCGGTTAAGCGGGTTTTGGACGGGAAATAGGGTTCTTAGGAGGAACCCTGATGGCATAGTGATAATAATGATGTGGTTCATCGTTATGCCAGAGGTATATAAGGATTAGGGTTAATAAATCGGGTCGGAGCATAATTATCATACCCCTTACCCCTGCAATATTCTTTTAACTGGTTTAATGAATTTATCCCTATTTTCTGATAGATAAATTGTAACCTGCTTTGTACCGTTCTATATGTGATACCTAATTTTCTCGCTATGTCTTTAGCGCTTAGCGATTGCAACGCAAAAAATACGATATCGAACTCTCTGTCGGTAAATAAATCAGTTGGTGTGCCAAAAGTTAATGATTCAGGATGCCTGTTGTTTTCAAAATGATACATGGAATAAATTTGAAGTTTTCTACCGTGCCCAACAACCCCAATACATTTTCCATCCTTCATTAAAGGGGTAATATCGACTAGAAACGGCTGGATCATTTTTTCTCTCCCGCCATAAGTAAAGGTGTTTAGTACCGGAATGGTTTTTTGATTCGCCATTACGTTTTTATCATTAGCTTGTATAATATCTTCAAATTCAGACCACGGTGCTGGACATTCACTATCAAGCCTCCCTTCTATATTAAAACCTTTAGGAAGGCCACTATAATAGATCATAATATCATTGGCATAGACAAATCGAGATTCGCTGTCTTTTATGATCCAAAAATCGTTGCTGTTTTCCATGTACGATATGAAAGCATCAAAGCTTTTTGAATGAACATCCAGATCTTTGTTTACAGAGAAACTCATCGTGTTAGTGTTATCTTTCATAATTTCACCCATCATGATTGAACTGTAAAACTGTAAAACTGTAAAACTGTAAAACTGTAAAACTGTAAAACTGTAAAAACTTCCATGTAAAGTTATCACTTTTATAACACAATGGATAATTATATTTATGAGTTTTGGGGCGCCTATTTGGTGCGGATGATTCTACAGAGGGTAAATATCTTCAATATGCTAATATTTTATATTGTGTAAAATTTTCTTTGTTGATTATGTTATTAATGGAATATTTCAATATGAAATACTTTGGATGGAATGTGGGAAAATTTACTCCGTGGATCTGACTCGTTCAGGTTAAATCATGTGAACTATTGTTTTCGTGCCATCTGAAAGCGAGGGATTATAGAAATTTTCACTTATTCAAATAGTAAAACTTTCTCCTCATAAAGTTATCAGTGAAAGATGAGAAAAAAATAGGTTTGTCGGTAGCTTGGGAGAGGGAGAGTTCTCCTGTTTTTTATGCCCGAAAACTTACATAAAACGTAACGATTTCCTATACCTATAAAGGTGTAATAATGTGATATAAATACAAAAATTTGTATAAAATACCGTCTGTTATGATTTAATTGGTTAGTTCTCGCGCTTTAGATCGCAAAATTCAAAGAACTGCATTTGCTTCCTGGAGAAGACTCCTTATATTCACACGCCTTGTATTTTTTTAACAATTGTAGCAATGGTGGATCAGATATCACCGGCGCTAATGGAGTCACCATGGATGCTTCTCAATCTTTAACCGCAGCTATAAGGCCAAATTTTTCTAATAAAAAAGGCTTAATTATTCTGGCTGCTGATGTTGTATTACTATTTATTTTACTGAATACATTGCCGTTTGGTGAAAAAGCCAATGCGGGTTTAGCATTAATGGTATTTGTTGGTGTGCTGTGGCTTACCGAAGCTATTCACGTCACAATTACTGCATTATGTATTCCAATTCTGGCAGTTGGTATGGGATTGATGAATACGGGAGATGCGCTGAAATCTTTTGCTAATCCCATCATCTTCCTGTTTTTTGGTGGCTTTGCTTTGGCAACTGCACTTCACATACAAGGGCTGGACAGGCTGATTGCTAATCGTCTGCTGATGATTGCCCGTGGACGCTTGTCTGTAGCAGTGATGCTGTTGTTTGGTGTAACGGCTGGTCTTTCCATGTGGATCAGTAACACTGCGACTGCCGCGATGATGCTGCCATTAGTATTGGGTATTTTGTCCAATTTGGATGTACGTTCTGAGCGTCATACGTTTGTATTTGTGTTGTTAGGTGTCGCTTATAGTGCAAGTATCGGTGGTTTAGGTACTTTGGTAGGAAGCCCGCCAAACGCAATTGCTGCGGCTCAACTGGGTATCGATTTCTTCAGTTGGATGAAATTGGGCATTCCTCTGGTTGTTATTTTGATGCCAATGATGGTGGGTATTATGTATCTGATGCTGCGCCCGAATTTGAATCATAAATTCGACATGAAGCTGGAAAAACAGGATTGGACTGGCAAGCGTCTGATGACCATGCTGATCTTCCTATTAACTGTATTTTGCTGGATCTTTAGCACGGTTATCAGTTCTGCCTTAGGGGGAGTGAAAGATCTGGATACCATTATTGCTGTCGGTGCTGCCGTTCTGATTGGTATAACGGGGGTGGCGAGTTGGTCCCAGATTCAGAATAACACCGAGTGGGGTGTGTTGATACTGTTTGGCGGTGGTCTGACTTTAAGCGCTATTTTGAAAAACTCAGGTGCTAGTGAAATCATGGCAAATGGTATGGCCGCTACTTTTGGTGCAAGTCACTGGTTTGTGATTATTGTTGCGGTCGCGGCATTTATTATCTTCCTGACTGAATTTACCAGTAATACAGCTAGCGCCGCTTTGTTAGTACCGATATTCGCAACCGTTGCGGAAGCGTTGGGTATGCCGATAATGACGTTAACGCTTATTATCGGTTTCGGGG
This sequence comes from Photorhabdus sp. RM71S, assembly GCF_042879355.1. Taxonomy (NCBI): domain Bacteria; kingdom Pseudomonadati; phylum Pseudomonadota; class Gammaproteobacteria; order Enterobacterales; family Morganellaceae; genus Photorhabdus; species Photorhabdus sp. RM71S. The sequence continues at coordinate 80,758 of NZ_JBHFKV010000014.1, forward strand.
CATCCTGTGCCTTTATGTTGCCGGTTGCTACACCACCTAATGCGATTGTTTTCAGCTCCGGTCATATTAAACAGACTGAAATGGTCAGAGTGGGTATGGTGCTGAATATTGCCTGCATCGCGATCATCTCTCTATTTGCTTGGTTATTCTGGTTGTAACTGAAAATTTACTAAATCCTTCTGGACACAATAACTCATCAATATCCCCATCGAATGTACGGTGGGGATATTGTGCCGATGACCTTATCATGCATTCCTACTGATTTTGAGTAGCCTAAAGTCTTACGATTTAGTCGCTTCAATCTAAGGTGAGGTCTGCTGATAAAATAGGTATTTCACGTCAACTTTGATCATCAAGAATTCTCTAATAAATGACAGAATTTTATATGATGATCACCGTATTAAATATATGATCGTAAAAATAATGACAATAAATTCAAATGATTACATCAAATAAACCTATTGGAAAGCATATCAAGCTTGATACAATTTTTATCACAAAAATCAACAAATAATTTACTGTTTTTCAATGGGTTATATTTTTAGTTGTGATGGAATTCACAAATATATTAACTATTATATAGCTGAAATAATAAAAACTGTTAATATTACAAAGCTGGATTAAATTTTAACCCGGTATATTTGTTAAAAAAAATCCTAGAGGAGAATAAAATGAGTGTGATAACAGTGCAAGCATTTAGACCGCTAACTAAAGATGAAACATTAAATTATGATAATGGTTTGATGAACTCATCCCCTAATTAATAGGAAAAGGAATAAAGGTATACCGTAACCTTTATTCCTTTATTTGTCCTTTCATTTATAAGATAAAAGGTAAAACATGAACATTATTAACGTAAAAAGGGAAATAACAGTAATAATAAATAAAAAATTTAATGATACGGATTTGTATACTTGCTACTTATCAGGCTCAGTCATTGAAGGGTTTTCAACACCAAAATCTGATTATGATGTCTATGTTATATTGGAAGGAGAGCTGGAAGTAGAATGCGAAGAGATATTTATACCGTCCGATATAGGAATGTTAGAAGTGACAATCATCTCTTTAAAAGAGATAAAAGAAATCATGAAGATAATCAACAGTGGAAGCCAAAATTCCGATTGGTATAAATTACATTTATCTCATAGGATATTAACAGGGGAATCGATTATAAAATCAAATAATTTTAACAAATTAAAAGGAGGCATAAATAAAACTAAATTATGTGAAATACTTAAGACCAAAGCAAGAAACTTTGGAGAAAAGTGTTTTTCCGATGGGATTGGCAATATTTTAAATAATGACCTAATATCAGCAGCATTCAACTTTGAACGAACAGTTAATTCAGCAATGGATTATATTCTGGCTTCAAGTGAAAACACATCCACCTTAATAAAGTGGCGTTATCAAAATGCAATGAAGGTGTTTGGAAAAGACCATCCAATAACATCTATATACTTGATGATTTGTTCAAAATTTAATGTAATCAATGATATTTCAACAATTGATTACATAAACTCAGTTGCTAAAATGTGGCAATTAACTCTAGACTATTGTCAAGGAAAAGATATTTTTAGTTACAATGTATCTTTTACGAAAAAAAGAATAGCTAATACATCCGACGTTTTATTATCAGATAAAAATAACAAGCCAATAATAAAAAATTTATGGTATAGAGTCTTGTGCAAAGATGGGAAATTAATACTTTTCTCAAAAAAAGCATTATGTGAAATTAATTCAGATGCATATAAGGTTTGGTTAGTAATAGATAATGAAAAAACAGAGTTTGAAGTTGTTTCAGAATTGAAAAAAATTGGAATAACTAATGAAAGTGCTAATTTTTACATATCGGAATTTGAAAGACTAGGGGCATTATCATAAGTAATGCATATGGGAAATACAATGGAAAGAATAAAGATTATAAGTAAGCACCACTGCTGGAGAACATTAAAGGGAACCAAAACCAATAATTTTCAAGAATATTTGAACCAAATAGATAATGGATGCCAATTACAAGAAACAATATTTCATCTACGCGATGCAGAAGAAATGTTAATGGACTTAAGTAATTTGTCGTCACCTATATCAAGATTATCAAGCACTGAAATAATACATATTTGGAATGAACTAGTTGATTATTTAAATATGAATAAACTTACTTCTAATATGGGTAACTTAGTAAATGGATATGGTTTAGATCCAGAATTAGCCTTATATGGTAATGAGCTATGCGAGTTGAAAAAGAATAAAGAAAACATCCTATCGACAATAATAAACAAAGGAATGAAAAATAAATTAGAATTAATATATTCAAGAGGGCTTGATAAATCAGTGAAATTAAAGGATGCGCCACAAAAAACAATTGACTTATATGACGAGTTTCGTTACGAATACAGTAAAAATATTAATTTATTTTCATTGGAAACTTGCCCCACATTAAACATAGAAAACATTTACCAAGATCATTATGTGTGGGATAAGGTTTTTACGATAGCTAAAAACAAATTATTTATTATTTCGGGAGGAATCCCACTTGCGTTATCTTATCATGCAAAAACACTAGACAAAAATATATATTTCTGTGAAATACATCGTGAAAATGATAGTGGTTTACTGCATAAAAGAAAATTATTCAATGAAATGTACCCAAAATTCAAAGGGAAAGAAAACGAAAGTTGGCTGATAATTGATAAATCTTACACAGGAGGAAGCATTCAATTAGCTTACAAGATGCTTGTAAATTTAGTTGGGTACAAATCGAAAATATATAAAGTATCGTTTTCACCAAAAACATTAGGGGCATTTTCATCGTCAGATTATGCAATTTATGCAGGCAGATTATTTGATGTAAAAAAGACAATAGCATATTTAACAGCCGAAGATTGGCATAAAAAACTCATCTATTTGGGAGATCATGTCACATGAGATATGTATTCAATAATGAAGTTAGTAAGTATTTAGAAATACACCTTCACAAACTCAGAGAAGAGATTCGTAGAATATGGCTTGCCAAGCTTTCCACTATTCATATCGGATATAATAACAAATACTATGGCGAAACAGTAGAAATAGATATCATTTTAAATAATATAATTTACGAGCACTTGGATAAATCAGAACTCAAGGTCACCATTATTTCAGAAGACGATTCTGAATCACAATCTGTAAATATTAAAGATGAGGTTTACTTACTAATTGATCCTATTGACGGTACTCATAACTTGCTTATGGGTTATCCTGCCTATACTACATCAATAGCTGTTTACAAGAATGATAGATACATTATGGGCTGGGTATATGATATTCCAAGAGACATTATATATAAAGCATCATTGGGAGAAGGTTCTTATATACAAAGCATATATACCAGCAAGAGAATATATACAGGCCCCTCATTTCAATTAAACGATTTGAGAGTATCATTTCATAGGGCGAAAAATAATCAGTATACAGAGGTTCAGAATAAAATTATTAATGAAGCAAATAAAGTAAGAATCTCATCTTGTTCAAGTTTAGATATATGCCTGATCGCTAGTGGCGTTCTGCATGCATTCTTAGATTTATCACTTATGGGTCACGAACGTTGTGTAGATATAGCAGCAGCTAAACTAATCCTTGAGGAGTCAGGGGGATACATAATGACTCGTGATGGAAATAGTTATAATATTTTATCACCTATAGATTCTTTATTTTTTGAGAAAAAAGCAATCATAGCTGTTTCTTCTAAAAGTGCAGGGGATACAATATTAAAATTACTGAGGATATAAAAAAATGAACACTATAGAATTAAAAATTAGAGTATTATGTTCTGGATTAAAATATGATAAAAACGTGATATATGAGTACAATAAAAGGAATTTTATTCCTAAAAGAAGGGCGTATGGAACAGGTGATAGCTCTAAGTTAGAAACAACACATTCCGTACCTCAAGAAATTATTTTAGAAGATGGTACAATTATTGCCTGCAACTATAATGAGAATTCTGATTATGATTTAATACATGAAAATGGAAATTTTTACATAAAAGCCGACAACATTTTGTTTAAGGTTATATTTCCCATTAAACCAGACATATATGGTATAGAACTTTCAGATGGCAGTAGAGTAGAAGAATACGTCACGGTGTATGGTGACACAACTTTGGGTTTTTTCTCTCCGGGGCATTGTTATTATTTTAATGATGGCCGTCAGTGTAAATTTTGTTCATTAGGTGAAGCTAGAAATAGTTTATCAGATCATAAAAAGTCTATTAGACCATCAAAAGTAATTGAAGTTATGAACATAATAGAGGCTAACAACATTAATAGATATAAAAGAATACTCATTAATGGTGGTACAACTCGTAATTATGATGTTGGTTTTGAAATGCACAAACAATTATTAATTTCTCTAAAACCTTTTTGTGAAAAAAACGACCTTAACAGTCATCTAATATCAATGCCCCCTAGAGATCTAAATAAAATAAAGGGGATTTCTGAGTTTGTTGATAGCTGGGCTATTAGTTTAGAAATATTTAATCCTAAATTATTTGAACAGATATGCCCTGGTAAATCACAAGACTACGGGAGAAATAATCTGTTAGAAGCATACCTGGCTGCTGTTTCAGAGTTAGGTGAAGGTAATGTTTATGTTGGGTTTGTAGCAGGATTAGAACCTTTAAATGATTTAGTACAAGGGATGGAATTTTTTTCAAAAAATGGCATAGTTCCAGCAGTAGCAGTCTTTCATCCCGATCATGGTTCTGAATATCAAAATCACCCTAGACCTATTTTTGAAGATATTTATAAAACATATGCTGAGATGCATAAGTTATATAAAAAATATGGATTCAAACCATTTATTATCGGTAGTGGTAGAAATTCACTTGATACTGAAGCGTACTACGGGGAAAAAAGAAATGATTAAACGCGGTTTATTTATAGCTTTTGAAGGAAATGATGGTGCAGGTAAATCAACAATTTCACGGGAAGTTTATGATATTTTATCTCTAGATGATAATAATATTGTTTTTTTAGATAAGAATTATCCTTTACTACCATCTGGGTATAGTATGTATCACATGGGTAAAATACGAGATGTCCTTTGGGATTATGACATTTCAGCTCCATTGGGTGAACTTGGTGACCGGTATTGGATTCTATTGATAGCATCATGGTTTGCTGTTTTGGATAGTTTAATTATTCAACCTTGTTTATTGCAAGGTAAAGTTATTATATGTGATAGTTGGTATTATAAATATTTAGCAAGGTTCTTACTTAAATCCACGGAATTAGTAAAATTAAGTAACTCGGTTCTATCTATAAACACAAAGCCAGACATGGTTATATATCTTGATGTTCCTCCAGGTACTGCTGAAAAAAGGAAAAAAATATTAAAGCCTAGTGAGTCTGGAAAATTAGAGATAAATGAGAAATATGATTTCATAGAATATCAAAAACATGTTCTTAATCAATACCAGACGTTTTATGATGACACTTGGAAAATTATTGATACTGACACCTTAACTAAAGATGCAGTCATTAAATTAACAGTAGATATTATTCAAGAGGAAATACTGAAAAAAATGTAAATACTGTAAGCACTATATTTACTAAATCTATTTTAGTTGGAGAAAAATAATGGACAAAGAATTTCGAAAATTAATATTAGCCTCATCAGGAAATTCTTTCACCTTGTATTTGGAGATGATAATATCATTCACGCTAATCACATATCATTGGAATGGTGGAGCGATATACTCATCTTTATATACAATTTCATATGCTGCATCGTTACTATTTCTAACGCCCTATGTTTCGTCATTTGTAGATGAAAATATAAAACCAAAAAAGTGCATTGTTATCATTTCGTTACTTTGCGGTGTTATTACCACATTTCAATACAATATTGATGACGTTAATATATATATTCTTTATTCTTTTATTAAAAACATCCTTCGTTTATTCTTGGGACCTTCTAATTTTATAATATTAAAAAGCATATCAACTAACCAATTTGAAAAAAAATTTAGTTATTGGCAGGTTTTATTTCAAATATACAAAATGGCGGCCCCGTTATTTTTAGGTTTTATTCTTATCTATTATTCAATAAAACAGACTCTTATTTTAATATCAATGCTTTATTTTATTTCAGCAATCTTATATATTTTTGTTTCAGAACCATTGATTAATGTTAATCGCAAGAAAAACAAGATATCACTAACTAACTACTTCAATATAATCAAAGATAATAAAATATTTTTTTCATTTATTGTTATTTCTACTTTGACTTGTTTTGGCTATCTATCAGATAGCTTAATAGCGCTTAGCTTTATGGAGCAGGGATTAAATGGAAGTCATTATAGTTTTGCCATGTGTCTTTCTGGTGTTTCAGGTGTTTTAATTGGTTTAGTATTTGGAAAATATAAGATTAACATATCTTTAAATATTATATTGTTTTCATTCTTTTTGTGGGGGACGGGGTATCTTTTAATAGGAATAACAAATCAATTTAATGATTTATTTTCTGATAAAATCAATTTATTTTTTATATTTTTAGCAATGGTAATAATAGGAGTAGGATCGTCTATGAATAATATTATTGTTACCATTTATATGCAGAAATTTGCAACTAATGATAACTCGGCTAAAATATTCGGCTTAACGTCAATTTCTGTTGGTCTTTCCATGTTTATTGGCCCTTTGATAGGTTCCACAATATTTTATTTTTCTTCCATAAGCATCGTTTTTTTTACAACATTTATAGGTATTTTTTTAACCATAATTGTGGTTATTTTAATAAATCGTAAATCTACGTCATGATACGGTTTTATCCTTTTACTATTCTGGGGATCCAGTGAACAAAAAACACAATTTTAGAAAGTTTAATTCCGGCAATAGCAATTATTATTAAATTATTTCGAGTAAATGTAGGTCCTCAAACCCCATGTAACCCCATTGACCTCTTCTTTTTCGGCAAGATTGTTTTTATAGCAGTCACACGATATTTCAGATTGAATACCATTATTGTTGGAAGACAGCTTGACTATCAGAAATCCATTCTCATATGTCTGACGATTTGGTGAGTCTGAGAGGGATCGAGGTTCATATGTCGATTTAACCTGACAGATACCGATATAAAGGTATCTGTCAACTAAATCTGTGTTATGACCTCGATTTATTATGCAGAAAATATCTACAAAGCGTCATTATCATCATCGTATGTCCGATTCATTTCTTGGATAGTAAATTCTTTGACGGATTGAACTTTGATTGGGCCGTTGGGACCATATTTGTAGATATTTCCAGCCAGATTGCTGACTAAAAACATGACATACGACATTCTATCGCGTTGCCCATTGCGTTCGGTACGAACAACGCCATGCACATTGGCTCGAACATTTGGCATTAAATTTTCAGTCAGCACTTCGAGCGAACTACCAAAATTAATGATCAGGTATCCCGGAACAGGATCAATAGCCAAAAGCTCATCATTTATGTAAGCCAGTAGACCACGTTCAGTCGATCTTAGGACGGTTACCCATCCTGAATCCCGATGAAATTTAGAACCTCGGGTGGCTTTCTCTGATCGGAAATGGTTAAACGATAACATCTGGTTTTCTAACCCTTCGGAAATACCATTGGTGACGAGTTCCCAATCACGACGAGGAATACCAACATAAGCTAACACAGAACGTAGTATACATATGCCGACATGTGCCATATGGTGACCCAGTGTTGAGACCTCTGACGGCATAAGGTTCCAGTGTTTCCGTTCGAGGCGGAAATGTTCCCATTGATCATGTTCTCTGTCGAAATAACCTTCGTAACCATTGGAAAAAGTGCATGATTTGAATCCCGTATAGGGTCGAAGGTCACCTTCTGCGGTGGGTTCAAAGAAGTGGTGTGCAAATCGATCACCGTGTTCAAAATCCATATATGGTGGTGCTTTCAGGAGGAAAAAACCATCTTGGAGGGCTCGATCAAAACCGTCATTGTCAGTAAAAATAAGATTATCTCCCTCTAGATAGGAGCGCGCCATGTCTGCTGATTTATATGTTTTTGAGACTTTGCTTTCCGATGGCATTGGTGGTAGTTTGACTGGGGTTCGCATTGTTGATGAGGTTTTCATAGTCGTAGTCCTTAGGTATAGTGATAGAGTTTTTATTTTATTCGTGAATATCTTTGATTTTTGGATGAAATTTGCTAGCCATTTATAATATTATACAATTTTCTATTCTTATCAGTTCGCAATAAAAGAAGTTTGGAAATTGAACCCGATAAGTTGTATTCAACATAATGTATCTTCATCTTGTTTATTATTATAGTGTATTAATTCGTTTTTTCGTTGTGTTTATGTCTAAGTAATTGTATTTTTTATAAATTTATAAATGGAATCATTTGTATTTTTACAATTGTTATTAATTTTATTGTAATTATCTATGTTGGGTAAAGTATATGAAATTAATCTGATGGTAATTTATAACAAAGAGTTTATATAACTGCTGTTTGTATCTGAAATTATGTTTTTCCTGCGTAATTAAGTATTAAAATCATCTTTTTATTTATGACAGATATATTTATTGTTTTAGAGTTTATCCTTATGGGAGTTTATTCCAGACAATGAATCCATATACCGGGTGAAATATATTTTTTTATTTTTATATCATGGAGTCATCCTATTAATAAAGGTTTTTGAATGTAAAAATTATCTTTGCTTATAGGAAAAAATGTTCATCTACCTTATCTGTTCATTTTTCTTTTTAAAAAGATGCTTGAAAAACAATTTGTTACCTAATTATTCTAATCCAAGGCATAAAATTATTATCGTTTTGCGATAAGGAAGTATTGTTTTGCGGTAATTTTTGGCTATAGTGTGATCATGCTTGATGATGGGGGTTAGTATGACAGACTCTTCAAAATTGGATCGAATGGCCAATCTTAGCTTAGTCATGTCTAAATTTTCTCTGTTAGTCATCACGGTGGCTATTATAATTAACATTTTTAGTTGGTTGAAACCAGAATTGATCCTGGAGAAGTACGGACTTGGGTTTTCTCTCACGGAGAGAATATTACCTAATTTTGATATATATTCTTTCAGTTGGTGGCAGCTTACCGGTGGAATTCTCATAACAAGTACCGTGTTGTCATCATTAATATTTAGTTTGTGGGCTTTACATCAACTGTTTAGAAGTTATAGCCAAAGGGATTACTTTTCAAAGAAAACAGCAAGGTATTTAGGATTTGCTGGTTGGGGAGTGATTGGTTGGAGTATGTTAGATATTCTATGTGAGCCTTTGCTAACTTTATGGCTAACGATGAATGAGTCACAGGGGGGGTATTTTATATCAATAAGTTTGACTACCGGCCATTTTGTCGATTTTTTTATGTCGGCTTGCTTGGCCATAATTTCTCGTATTCTTTATCAAGCCTGTGATATATACGCTGAAAATCAGAGTATTATATAGGGGTACACTGTGTCAATTCATATGACTCTAGATGTAATGATGGCAAAGAGGAAGGTTAAATCTAAAGATCTCGCGTTATTAATAGGAATTATCGAGCAGAATCTGTCTTTATTAAAGAAAGGAAAGATTAAGGGAATTAGATTTTCCACTTTAAATGCTATATGTCAATATTTGGAGTGTCAACCTGGAGATATACTGGAGTTTAAAGAAGATTAGTTGGTTAGTGTTAGTTAGTATTGTTAATTGTTATGTCAATTTAGTAAATAAGGAAAAGAGATGAAATTTCTATCATATGCTTTATTGCTTGGTTTGGCTTATATCCCGTTTTCTTTTGCAGAAACATCAGTAAATGATGTTAATAATGAAATTCATACCAATGAAAAAGGTGCCTTGAGTAAATGTACGGATTTACTTCCCAAAGGGCATTCATACACAATTAGTGTTGTTGGAAAGTCAGATAAGAAAACGGCGAATGTAGATGGAAAATTTAAAGGAAGGTTTGATGTTTCCGATGAAACAAAAAAACCTTTAGATAAAAAAAGAAGTGAAGAGGTAAAACCTTTTATTCAATGTGTAAAAGATACTGTACTGTGATCTAAGATTTGTTTAATAATAAAGTGCCTGGGGTATTATCAGAGTTTTTGCTGAGGCTTGTTGTTTGAATCCTCAGGCACAGTTAGTTTAAAATATTTTTCCCGTGATATCTTCCTCTATATGAATATTATCAACAGGCTTCCCATGAACAAATTGTAAAAAATGCTCGGTCAAATTCTCATTTAATGGAGACATTATATGGGATTACTACATTGAAAGTATTAGGTCTTATCAGACATCGTTCACAACAATGGTTAAATCTCAATATAGAAGCAAGCAACTCTCAAATTCGTCTTAATAAGTTTGATATGATTTTTGCTGAAGTCAATGCGTTAATCGTTACTTTAGAACAAATTACTGTTCTTGGATTGGCGACTAATCAAGTGATTAATGAGAGTATGACCGTAGGAATGTTTGTCGCATTTAATGCATATCGGGGGTTATTTGCAGATAGGACAGCTAATCTAATTAACCTGAGATTTGCTTAAGAAGGGAACTAAGTGCCTGAGGCACGATCAAAGTTTTTGTCAAAGAAAACAAAATCGTGGAGCTCCTCAGGCATGTCTAATTTAGAAGAACTT
>NZ_JBHFKV010000015.1:0-87761 GCF_042879355.1 Photorhabdus sp. RM71S
GCGATTATCCAGTTGGGCAGCGCTGAGCCGGAGCGCGTTACCCGCTTCCAGCCGGCCCGCCTGATTGTCCAGCGTGTCTTTGACCGTCAGTGTCAGCGAGCCCTTGTCGGCGGCTACGAGGTTGCCGTGACGATTATCGACGGTCGTTGCCTTAAGGTTCAGGTTACCGTTACCGGCAATGGCGCCGTTCTGATTATTCAGGGTGTTCACCGTCAGAGACAGCGTATCTTTGCCGCGTTGTTGCATCAGCCCGTTTTGATGGCTCAGGGTGTCCGCATTGAGGGTAATCTGCCCGGCCTGCGTCTCGGCGTGGTTCAGTTGCAGTTCATCGGCCTGTATCGTCAGGGCGCCATTGGTGAGCAGTTTGCCCTTATCACCCAGCCAGCGTTGGATATTGAGTGACAGTTTGCCGTTGCCTGCCAGTTGCACTGTGCCCTGAGTGTTATCTGCCTGACGCGCAGTGAGATGCAGGTCCTCGCCCTGACTGGCAATGTTGCCCTGATGGTTGTTCAGTGTGTCCGTGGTAATTGTGAGCTGTTTGCTCTGGCTGAACAGGGTCCCGCCACCGTTATTCAACGTGTGGGTATTCAGCCGCCATTCACCGGTCCCGGTTTGATTAATTTTCCCCTGCTGGTTGGAGATAGCCGGCGTCGTAAGGTGGATTTCCTGTGCCACCAATTGCCCGCCGTCGTTGTTGAACTGGCCGGGGGTTTTCGCGCTAAAACGGTCGGCGTTGACGGTGGCGCGAGCGGTACTTATCCCCGATTGACTGGCCGTCAGTTGAATCTGGCTGGCTGCGGTCTGGCTGTCACTTAAGTCAATTTGTTGACTGTGGATCGCCAGCGTATCGGTCGCCAGATTTTTCCCATTGGCCTGAACGTGTTGCGCGGTCAGGGTCAGTGAACCGGGGCGGGTGGTGTTGCCCTTATCATTCAGTCCGGCGGCCCAGACGCTGTCATGGCTGCTGTGTATGGTGCCTGCGGTGACCGTGGTATCGCCGCGGGCTTCCACCCGGCCTTGATTCTTTAACGCGCCGCCCGCCTGTAAATTCACCGATGATTGTGACAGCAATTTGCCCGCGTTAGTCACATCGGCAGACGACGTTAATTGCAGCCCGTCACGGCTGCTGATGGCGCCGCGGTTTTCTATCCGGCCATCGGCGGTGATATGCACTTCCCCGGCTGAGGCCCCGATATTGCCGGCATTATGGACGCCCACCCCGGCTTCGGTGCCTATTAGCCTAATTTTATGGGCATACATGCCGCCCAGTGCCGCCACATCCAACGCAAACTCCGGGTGCTTCTCATTGTCTGCCGATTTTTTCTCAATCTGTTGATGCGTAATATCCACAATATTGCGCCCGGTAGTCACTTTCAGGTCTTGCGCATGTAATTTGGCGTTAATCGCCACGGAGCGGGCGATAATATCGGTGTAACTTTGCCGGGTGCTGTCCATGCCGTGCCCGTCAATCCGCACTTCCCCCTGATTGACATCAAACCCTTTCAATCGGCCCCGCTCCATCAGCGCCTGTCCGGTGGTGAGCGTGGTGCGGTGCGCATTAATAAAACCGCAACCGTTACAGGTGATACCGGCCGGGTTGGCAATAATCACCTCGGCTTTATGCCCGGCCACTTCAATCCAGCCGTTGAGGTGACTGCGGTCGTGGCTGTTGACTTCATTGAGGATAACGCTGGCGTCCCCTTTGGCTAACCACGGATTACCGGCCACCCTGCCGCCGAGTTGCGTCTGCGTGGCCTGATGGCTGTTATTGAGGATAACTCCTTGTTTATCCACATCAAACTGACGGTAGCTGTTGTGGGAAACGCCATCGGCTCCGGGCGTCTGGATATTGACCTGCGGCGTGCCGTTGGCGCTGCGAATAAGGGTCGGCTGCTGACGCCCCGGCGCCTGTCTATCGGCCACAATCGCCGCCTGTGCCGTGAGTGAAATCCCGCCCAGCGCTAACAAGAGACTGAATCGTAACGCCGTGAACCGGCAACGACACGACGGCAGAGATGGCCGACGAGCGCGGCGTCCCGTTCGTCCGCGCCCGGCACACACTATCTCAGCGACCACCATCCACATCTGACGGGCCTGATTAAAGATAATACGATATAACGGCTTGTTCATGATTTTTGCTCCACACAACATTACCCACTGGCAGTTTTGCTATTTGAATTAATACTGCCAATACAGGTTGAATCCGGCCGTGACCGGGGAGGTTTGGAAACCGGCGGGTTTGGACAGCGGGATGCCGACAAACAGGTCGTAGCTCACCCCTTTCAGGCTGCCTCGCCAGCCCAGGGCACTTCCCGCCAGGTGTTTTCCAAGCAGCGCGTCACTGCCCCGTCCGCCCACTTCGCCATAATCGATCCCCAGATACAGCGATTGCCCGCGTAGCGGGGTTTGCCAGTCCAGTTCGTTCCGGCTGTACCAACCCCGGTCAGCGGATAAGGTCAACTCGCCATCAAAGCCGCGTACCGTCCAGCGGCCGCCAATCGAAAAGCGATCCTGGGGCGTCAATGGGCTGGCGCTTATCTGGCGCAGATACTGGGTTTGATAAGAAAAGGGTTGAGAAAACAGCGTTACCGGCCCGGCCAGCGTCGCCGAGAACTGGGTGATTTTGGGTAAAGCCGTCCCTTCATTGCGGTACTCTTCCGGCGCCGGTTGCGCGCCAAACCAGCGCATGCCCTGTTGGTAAGTGACCTTGGTATCGAGAGTGGCGTTGCCGATAGCGTGATGATGGGACAGCCCCAGCTTCCAGCCTGCGGTTTCCCGGCGCTGAACATCGATTTCGGTGTGGTCAATAAAATTGCGGGACGCCCGGCGATAAATTTCACTGTTGAGCAGGGTTTTCTGGTCGGCGTTGCGGTGTAAAACCCGACTGATCTGGACCGCCAGATTTTGGCTTTTGCCCCGGTATTGGATCGCCTGATTCAGCCCGGCGATGGTCTGCATATAATCGTAATGACTGGCCGTCACGCTCGCCATCCAGTAGCCGAAGGGCAGCGAATAATAGAGCGTGTCGTTTTGGCTGCCTTTCCCGGCAGACGCGTGAATATCGCGCCCACCGGAGAGATAGAACAGGTCGCTTAACGCCAGCGGGTTATCCAGAAAAAAGGTGAATCCGCCCTGATAACGCCCGGTGCTTTTGGCGCCGGTATCATCCAGATACGTGGCGACTCGCCAGTGCCGGGACTGACGCCAGTCCAGCACAATATCACTCTCGCCCGGTTGCGCTGCCGGGACAATATTCATCTCCGCCTGAACGGTCGGGAAACGTTGCAAGTTTTCCAGTCCCTGCTCAATGTCCCGTAAATCCAGCAGTTTGCCTTCACGCGCGGGAAAGGGGGTTATCCGCTGGATATATTTCCCGCTGTCAGGGGTATAGCGGATATGCCGGATGTTGCCCGGTATCATCACCAGTTTTAGCGTTTGGGTATGCAAATCCTGACTGGGCGCTAATACTCGACTGGTGACATAACCATGATCGATAAGCTGATTTTGCAGCCGGGTCATCAGTTGGTTAATGCCCTGAGCGCCGAGGCAATGGTTTTCACCCTGTTGAGCGACACGCCTGAACGGCAACCAGTGCGGGAAATTTTCAGTGCCTGCCAACACGACGCGGGTGATCGGAAAACACGGCGTTTCCAGCGGAAAGGCGGATGACACCGCCTGTTCGGGGACAGACAGGTGAACCTCCGCAGGGGGTGGGGCTAATTGCGCCTCCAGGGCTTGCTGGCGGGCCTGTTGATGAATGAGTTGTTGTGCTGAGAGGTCGGCAGCCTGACTGCCTGAAACCACGCTATAAAAAACCGCAAACACTAAAATACTGCTTTTCATTGACTTTCTATTCCACAATGCCAGAGCGGTATTAACCACGAATTTAACTTAGCGATCAATATTTAGGATTGATGATCAACCGGGCATCTAAAATAGGGGATTGGTTAAGTTAGCAGCAAAAACAAGGGGTTATATTGAAAAGCAAAAAACAGGCCAATGTGATTATTTTGTGACAACATTGTATAAAAAACAGATTAATATTAATCATTTAATAACCAATACTAATAATTTCAAATTAATTTCATTTTTTGTGTTAATTATGTGATATACATCACATTTATGATGTTTTATTTCAGGATGAAATCACTGGAAAAGTGATGATTATCGTAAATTGGTGATGAAATATTATCTTTTTTGATGAGGTTAGATGGTAACTTTTAGCTCAGTTGGCAGAAAAATAAGACGCGGTATACCCTTATCGTTAAGCTCAATAGCAAACAGCATCAGAAGTCGTGCAAGCCGCCGTGAAAGTGTTATACGGGTTAAAACAAACGGTTAGGATTATCACATTCAACAACAGTTTGGTGTTTGCAGAGCATGAACTCATCAGTGAAAAATTAGAGGCACAAATTTACTTTTATCACACCTCTACTCACCTCAGGAAAAGAGGGGATCAATGGATTAATCAGGCAATACTTTCCAAAGGAACCAAACTGAATAAAGTCTCTGAGCAGGAAATAAATTTTGTGGTAAACCGATTAAGTAATCGCTCCCGAAAAACTAGGGGGTAAAACACCCAATGAATTATTTAAAGGAATGCGGATATGTTTACTTCCAGAGTAACGATATTGTACTTATTATATGAATCTTCCCTACACTATTAATAGGGTGATTCAAACTTATCCACCTTAATAAAAACCTACTTTTTATTTTAAGAAAAATAACTTCCTCACCAAAGAGATTATAAATTAATTTTAAAATCACACTCAGTAATAATTAGTATAGATAACCCAGTTACTCTCTAACAGAACAATGGACTAAGAAATAATAATAATATGAAATACCCAATTATAGTTATACTAAGGATGAAATTAACCAAAGAGGAGAATGAAAATGTCCATATCCCTTGAGTATTTTCAATCTGCAAAATTTGACGGTAATTTATATCTTAAATGTCACGGTGAAATTAGTAACGATACAGAAATAAAATACACCGTAACCAATTCAAACACAAAAGAGATATATGAACGTTATAGTGAAGATAATCAACTCATCTGTTTGACTTCACTTAAACCCGCAAATTATACAATAGAAACCACCATTAAAAAAGATGGTAAAACAATTGCTGCGCTTACACCAGAAAATATAGAAATAAAAGAATCAGACTTTCTGTTTGATATCGATAAAAAAATCGATGAGATAGATAAAGACAAAACTAATAATATCAATATTAACCATATTCCATCGAAACAGATACCTTCCAAAGAAAATACTACCTCTTTAAAAGGAAACAATGATATCCCAAACAAGAATTTGAAATATAACCTTGAGATTATGTTTTCCCCTGATGGCCTAAAAAAATTTGAAATAGAAAAAGATAATTTATTATCTATTTTTAATTCATCTCAACACGCAATAGAGATAAAACCTGTTTTTAATCAAGAAGATTTAGATAATAAAACCTGGAAAACACCAGAATTCAGTAAGTTAATTCACCTCTACAAGATAGATGCTGATATTAATCATGCTGATTTAATCAAGTTAGCCAATGAACTGGAGAAACTGGATTATGTCGAATTTTGCTCTCTTACGCCGATTTTGAAAGAGCTACCGCCACCGCCTTTACTTCTGTCCGAAGAGGAAACAATAATTCCTGAATTTGATACTACTCATATCGTTACACCTGATTTTTCACATCTACAGGGATATTTAGACGAACACAGCGGTATGAATATTAGGAAGGTCTGGGATGAAGGTTATAAAGGCAAAGGCGTCACTGTACACCATCTTGATTTTGGCGTTTATAGAAACCATGAAGATTTAGTTGGTAATATTACGGTTATCAACAGCCGCCCAGAAACACAAGATTGTAATCACGGCACAGCAGCCACCGGCTGTATTGCTGCAAAAGATAATAAATTCGGTGTGACGGGTATTGCTCACGAATGTCAATTTCGTTTTTATGACGTCGATGATTTTGACAGAATAATATATAGCTTTTTACCAGGAGATATTATTAGTTTAAATATTCAAACTGTAGCCAATAATAGATATTATCCTTTTACTTATCTCAAATCTAATTGGCAAAAAATAAAAAGCTGTGCTGATGCAGGGGCAATAATTATTTTCGCTTCTGGTAATAGTGGTCTTAATTTAGCCTATGACTTCACTTTCCCTAATTATGGCGATCCTGGCGGTATTATGATCGGTGCCTGTACATCAATTAATGGACACAGGTTAGGCTTTTCCAATCATAATCTTCACACCAGTTTAAACTCCTGGGGTGAGAATGTCACAACTACTGGGTACACAAACTTACAGTACCTACCAGGAAATAATAGAAATTATACTCGCAGTTATAATGGCACATCCAGCGCTACACCTTTAGTCGCAGGTGCGTTAGCGCTTATTCAATCCTATATTAAATCAAAATATCATAAATATCTTAATGGCACTCAAATAGCAGCACTGGTTAGAAGTAGCGGTTTTACAATAGGAGAATTACAAGGAATCGGCACGCGACCAAATGTCGCAAATGCTTTCAAATTAGTTGATCGTCTGTTTTCTTAATTAAAGTAAATGATTTCAGATTAAAGTCGTAATGCTTTATCAGGGCCACCCGTTATTCTACGGGTGGCCTTATATCAATTAAATAATTAATGCAGTTTTAATCGTGGACGGATAACACGGTTAATACCGCCAACAAGCATCATCAAGCCAGTTTTAATATAACCATGTAAAGCCACCTGATGCATACGATATAAAGAGATATAGACAGCACGAGCTATACGCCCTTCGATCATCATTGAACCACGCATCAAATTGCCCATCAAACTACCCACCGTACTAAATTTAGACAATGATACCAATGAGCCATAATCTTTGTAGGTATACTCTTTTAACGGTTTATCATGCAACAAGGCAATAATATTACTGTAACAGCGGCTAGCCATTTGATGAGCCGCCTGTGCCCTTGGTGGAACAAAACCACCTTCCTTCTTCGAGCATGAGGCACAATCACCAATGGCAAAAATATGATCATCAAGTGTCGTTTGCAGAGTTGGCTTTACCACTAGCTGATTAATTCGGTTAGTTTCAAGACCGGCAATATCTTTCATAAAATCAGGTGCTTTGATACCAGCAGCCCATACCATGAGATCAGCTTTAATCAGCTCACCTTCTTTAGTATTCAACCCACGTTCATCAGCGCTGGTCACCATAGTTTTGGTTAATACATGAACGCCAAGTTTTGTGAGTTCTTGATGTGCCGCAGCAGAAATACGTACCGGCAATGCAGGCAAAATTCGCTCCCCTGCTTCGACTAGTGTCACGTTCAATGCTTCTGAACTCAGCCCTTCAAAACCATAACTGTTAAGCTGTTTTACCGCATTGTGCAATTCCGCTGATAACTCAACACCTGTCGCACCACCGCCAACGATAGTAATATTAACCTTATCTTGCTGACCACAGTTTGCAGAATATTTAAGAAACAGATTCAACATTTCATTATGGAAACGGTGAGCCTGTTGTGGGTTATCCAGGAAGATACAATGCTCTTTCACACCTTGTGTATTAAAATCATTAGATGTACTTCCCAAGGCCATAACTAGAATGTCATAGCTCAATTCACGTTCAGGAACCAATACTTCGTTATATTCATCCCTGATCTCAGTCAAAGTAATTTTTTTGCTATCACGGTGAATATCAGTTAACGTCCCTAATTGGTAACTGAAATAGTGGTTACGGGCATGAGCCAGATAACTCAACGCATCAACCCCATCGTCAAGGGAGCCTGTTGCCACTTCATGTAATAACGGCTTCCATAAATGGCTTTGGTTACGATCCACTAGCACAATTTCTGCTTTCTTCTTACGACCCAACTTATGCCCCAGACTGGTTGCCAGTTCCAAACCACCGGCACCTCCACCAATGATAACAATTCTCTTCTTTGGTGTTGTCATGACTACTCCACTAAAATGTAAACCAAATGTTATTTAAGGACAGTAAAATAATACCTTTAAATAACATTTAGTTTTATACAAATAACTGATGTGATAATTACAGAATATCATGACTGGTTAGTGGGTCATACCAAAATTGAACAACATCAAATTCTTTTGAATAAATAAACATCAATCACAAAATTTGTCAATTTATTTTCAGTTGGTTGGATTCAGCTCTTATTTATTTTATTTTCTTATTTACATAGGAAATGAAATATGCTTCAAAAAAGATGCCTTAAAGAACCTGATATCAATGAAATTTTAGGAATGTGACCATGCTATGTATACAAAAAGCGGGATATTTTCCCGCACAATTAACATTAAAAGTTATTTATTTAGTAATAGAACAAACATAAGATACGACTTTACAAATTACCGCACACAACCTTGCCATTGCTCATGTAAAACCGTTAGTGCTTTATTAGCCTGTTGCCAACGTTTTGAATTCTTTAACTCATTCAGACTGTATTGACCACCTCGATGATACAATTCTGATAATTTCTCCACTTTGGTCAAAGGCAGATTATCAAGCACGCTAACTGCTCCATCACGGTTATTACATATCAAAATTATGTCACAACCTGCATTGAGAGCAGTCTGTCCGCGCTCAACATAACTTCCCATCATTGCCGCCCCTTCCATAGAGAGATCATCGGAAAATACCACGCCATTAAAGCCCAATTGCTGACGCAGCACTGATTTTAACCAATATGACGACCCGCTGGCGGGATGTTCATCTACCTGAGAATAGATCACATGAGCCGGCATAATCGCATCCAATAAATTACGCTGGATAAAATCACGGAAAATAGACATGTCATGATGACAAATCGCTTCTAACGGGCGATCATCACAGGGAGTTTCTTTATGAGAATCAGCATCGACAGCACCATGCCCCGGAAAATGTTTACCCGTCGATTTCATTCCGGCAGAATGCATGCCTTTAATAAAGTGCTCCGCCATCATCTTGGCCTGTTCAGGATCTTCATGGAATGAACGCTCACCAATAGCCACACACTGGTGACCTAAATCCAATACCGGTGCAAAGCTGATATCGATATCCATAGCAATCATTTCAGACGCCATCAACCAGCCCGCCTCTTCCGCCAATTGAGTGCCATTGAGATTGTCACTCAATCCAGCAAAAGATTGAGCCGCCGGTAAACAAGTGAAACCTTCTCGGAAACGCTGAACTCTGCCGCCTTCTTGATCAACAGCAATCACAAGACGATGACGAGAGGCCTCACGAATCTGACGGACTAATTCTCGTAATTGCTCAACATCATAAAAATTGCGGGTAAACAGAATTAATCCGCCCACTAATGGATGTTGCAAAATTTCCTTTTCTTCATTATCCAATTCATAACCGACAACATCTAACATGATCGGACCCATAACATTCCTCGCTTATATTCATATTACTGCAATCAATGCAGCTTAAAACGTTAGACCAAAAGAGAGACGCAACGGTTGTGCTAGTTCTAAAAAGTGTGGATCACCACTCTGTTTCCAGCGCACTTCAAACCACATTAAAATCATGTAATCAACCCAAGGTTGCCAACGTTTAATTTGGCGTTCTAATAGTGTCCGGTTTAAATATCCTGATGGCTGACTACAATAGTAATTCAAAAAATCCTGCTGCTGCGGCTCATCCCAATGATCAGTGCGAAACAACGCCGCTAACGCAAATCCAATATCAGTATCAGTTGCATATTCCCAATCAATGAGTTTCAGCCCTTGAGAGGTATTAAGCAAATTACCACAATGCACGTCCATATGAACGGGTGATAATTTTAGTATTGAAGGCATCGGAGATGACATAAAACGTTTATGCAGCCGCAACCAACAGGGAGTAAGACGCGCTTTATCAATTTGCAACCAATGGCTTTCTAGCTGATTCCTCAGTTGAAGCCGGTAACCAAACAGAGGCTGGTGATGCAAAATAGCCAATAATGCCGCCAGTTTTTGCAAAAAATCAGGCTGAGAAAACTCATTTTGCCCAATAATATGACCAGGCAACCACTCCAACATTAGCCAGTGAGGAACCATTGCTATGACTTGCGGAGCAATTTTTACCTGGCTGAGATGGCGTAAAATGGCGCTTTCACGCTGACGATTAACACCAAGCTGTTTCCCTTGCTGCCCCTGCCTGCGGCCGACAATATGATATTCACCATTGGTGGCATAATAACTCTCATTCGTCAGCCCACTTAACGGTCTTATCTTCCAATCGTTTACTGCGGTATGCGGCCATTGTTTGCGCAATGCCTGCAATAAACAATTATGATTATTTAACGTCACCGTGCCCTGACCAAAGAATCTCGCCCGTCTTTACCAGCATCAGTTGCATGACGATATCAAGCTTATCACTGTTACCTGAAACTATGGAATAGAGAACATAATCCGCATTCAAATAACGCGCCAGACCAATCGCTTTACTACGCAATCCCAAACTATCTTCTTCAGATAAGCCCAGAGATTGACGGGCATTTTGCACCTGATTTTGTGGTATTAATTCAAAAACATGCTCGCTACTGAGAGCCTGACGCAAAGTATCGGTTGCTTGCATGGTTTGTAATGCGCCGTTAGTATTATTTTTCACTGTATCAACTAATAGTAACTTCGCGTTTTCCAACCCATGAGCCTTAACGAGTTGCTCTACTAATGGTTGCACTGTATTTTCCCAGTCAACCGCGCTCATTTTAGGAGGCTCTGGTACCTTTTCAGATGGTGGTGTCGGTTTTTCCGATGGGGTCACTGGTACAACCGGCGTCGGAGGTTCAGGCTGCTCCGGTGGCAAGGATGGACATCCCGCCAAAAACATAACCGATAGTGCTACAAAAAGAATTCTTTTCATCAACCTATTCCAATTACAGAGTTTTAAAAAACAGATAAGTTTTTGCTGTGACACCAGCAACAAATTATCAGTTCAACTCCAATGATAAATTTGCAGCATTTATTTAAAAAATCGAAATATTCAGGGGCCAGCTTAAAATAAACATCCCCCCGAATATCTGCCTATGTCCATGAATTTCAGTACTTCACATCGACTTCATCAACAATGGCCCTAAATGGCGACCACCAACCAAATGCATATGAATATGATAAACCTCCTGCCCCGCATGGCGATTACAGTTCATAATCAAACGATATCCATCTTCAGCAATGCCTTCTTGTTCAGCAATTTTTGCTGCAACCGTCATCATTCGACCTAATGCTGCTTCATGCTCCGGTTTAACATCGTTCACTGTTGGGATCAGGTCATTTGGAATAATCAAAATATGAGTCGGGGCCTGTGGAGAAATATCGCGGAATGCAGTGACCAGATCGTCCTGATAAACAATATCAGAAGGTATTTCACGGCGAATAATTTTACTGAAAATAGTTTCTTCTGCCATCACATTTTCCTTTTATAAAAAAACAACAGATATATGAGCGCTTACAAACCAAAGATTCAAGTTGATAAATCAAATTTTGTCCACATCAATATGAAATAAATCGCAAAAATTCTGTGTGGTCACTTCTGCCAATGCCTCAATATTCACCCCCTTGAGTACAGCCATATATTCCGCAACATCACGCACATAAGCAGGCTGGTTTTCTTTACCACGATGAGGCACAGGTGCAAGATAAGGAGAATCGGTTTCAATTAGAATACGATCCAATGGTACATATCTTGCTGCTTCACGGATCTGCTCCGCATTACGGAAAGTAACAATACCAGAGAATGAAATATAGAAGCCTAAATCCAGTAATTCTCTAGCCGTATCTTTATCTTCGGTAAAACAGTGCAAAACACCACCACATTCTCGTGCCTGTTCTTCACGTAATACCCTCAAAGTATCATCACGGGCACTACGGGTATGAACGATAACAGGCTTGTTGAGTTTGCGTCCGATACGGATATGTTCACGAAATGAAGTGCGCTGTAATTCAGCATTATCCTGTTGATAATAGTAATCCAGCCCAGTTTCACCTAGTGCAACAACTTCATTCCCAGCAGCTAAACGCGCTAACTCATCAAAATTATAACCTTCATCCAAGTTAAGTGGATGAATACCACAGGAAAATACGATATTTTCCCGTTCACCAATTAGGGTTTTCATTTGCTGGAAACCGGGTAGCGTCGTCGCTACTGCCAGCATAAATTTAACTTCCCGATCTGCCGCTTTCGCAACAACATCATCTACATTTTTATGTAGGTTTTCATAATCGAGACAATCGAGATGACAATGCGAATCAACTAACAACATATTTAAACTCGTATACAAAAAGATTTCAGGGTTATGAAGTAAACTGTTTTTCCCAATTAAGCAACTGTTCTGCCAGTAACAATTCCCAATTTACGCCCACGACTGAAAGCAACTGATGACGACAAGACATCCAGTCATCAACGCTTTGCAGTAAAACAGCCATAGTATGCATGGAACTCAATTGATAAATCAGCGTTTGTTGATCCTGATTGATACAATAACGCTGTAACTGCTGTTGCCACTTCACCGCATCAAATAACAAACTGATAAGCCAATGAAGGCGTTGTGGCGCATTTTCATGATTCAGTTGGGGTAAAAGTGACAAAGCATCACGTTTATCCAAAGCCTGTTTAACAGCCTGGCAAAACTGTTCCCGTATCTGCCATTGCTCCGGTTGCAACAATTGTTCTGCTGCTACAGGTGCTCCCTGAGACAGTTTCAAGGCTGTCATTGCATCGACCGAAGAAATTAAAGGCAACTGTTTTTGCAACCAATAAAGGCTACTTTCCGTCTCAGGTACCGGCAGAAAATAGTAAAAACAGCGGCTGCGTAAAGTAGCCAAAAGACTGGACGGCTGCCGACATTTCAGAAGAAAATAGGTATGTTCCGGCGGCTCTTCCAACGTTTTCAATAATGCATTGGCAGCAGCATCTGTCAGACATTCGGTCAAAGGTAACCAGACAATTTTTACCCCACCTTGCTGAGAACGGCTATAGAGTTTTTCCGTAATTTGCCGTACCGCTTCCACACCAACACTGGTTTTCCCCTTCTCCGGTGACATAATATGCCAATCAGGATGAGTTTCTGCCATCATCAGGTGACAACTATGACACTTTCCACAACTTTTCATCCCCTGTCTATTCCGACACATTAACCATCGGCTTAATCCATAGATCAACACATCGGCCCCAGTACCTGCATTAGCATGAACCAATAAAGCATGATGGCCTCGTCCTTGCTGATGAGATTCCACCAACTGACGATATGCCTGATTAAGCCACGGATACCAATTCATTTAGCCATTTTCCTGCCGCTTCAGCCATTGCCCAAACACCTGGCAAATATCGGCTTGTACTTGCTCTATTGGTTGAGCCGCATCAACGGTCACAATACGCTTATCCTGTGCTGCAAACTCCAGGTAACGACTGCGCGTACGATCAAAAAAATCTATCGACTCTTTTTCAATTCGATCTAACTCTCCACGCTCACGGGCACGCAGTAAACCAATTTGAGGAGGAAGATCGAGATAAATAGTCAGGTCAGGACGAAAATCACCCAGCACAGTATCACGTAGCGAAGTCATCAAGTTTTTATCAATACCACGTCCTCCCCCTTGATATGCCTGGGAAGAGAGGTCATGACGATCACCCACAACCCATGTGCCACGGGCCAAAGCAGGTTTAATCACATTTTCGACTAATTGAACTCTGGCTGCATATAACATTAACACCTCTGCTTTATCCGTCAGAGGTTCACCTTCAACACCTTGTTTAATTAACCCACGTAATTTTTCTGCCAGAGGTGTTCCACCCGGTTCACGGGTAAAAATTAAATTCTGAATACCGTGCTGCTGCAATATTTCAACGACTGTTTTCATCGCTGACGTTTTTCCTGCACCTTCCAGCCCTTCAATAACAATAAATTTGCCGTTCATTTGTCCTGTTTTAACCTCTGACGGTAAATATTTACCGCCTTGTTATGCGCAGCCAGATTGGTTGTAAAAGTATGACCACCTTTGCCATTCGCCACAAAATAGAGAAATTCGGTTTTTGCCGGGTGTGCAGCCGCTTTTATAGAAGTAAGACCAGGCATTGCAATCGGTGTAGGGGGCAGACCATTAATCATATAAGTATTGTAGGGCGTCAATGTCGTTAAATCTTTACGAAAAATAGTGCCTGTATATTTTTCACCTAAACCATAAATCACTGTCGGATCAGTTTGAAGTCGCATATTCAACCGTAAACGATTAATAAACACAGAAGCAACTTTTGTCCGCTCAGCCTCAACACCGGTCTCTTTTTCAATAATCGACGCCATAATCAACATTTCATAAGCATTATTATAGGGCAGATTTTTGTCGCGACCTTCCCATTCCTCTTCCAGCGTCATTTTCATCTGTCGATATGCTCGTTTCAGCAATGTTACATCGCTTGTGCCTGCCGTATAGTGATAGGTATCAGGATAAAGCCACCCTTCCAGAGTATCTGTATCTTTAATATCGAGTATTTCAGCCAATTCCTGAGCATCTTTATTATCCAATTCATGTTTAAGATATTCAGATTGCTGTAGTATTTTCCACCAGTCAGATAAACGGCTACCTTCAACAAAACGGACCGTAAATTGCGCTTCTTTACCACTAGAGAATAATTGCAACATTTCCCGTAAAGTCATTTCTCGCGTTAATTGGTAAGTTCCCGCCTTGAACTCGGCAAGTTTTGGCTCCAACCTTAATAACCAAGGGAAAATATGACTATCTTCAATCAGGTTATCCCGAACCAGTAACGCTTCCAAACCATGACGACCAATACCTGCTGGTAGGGTAAATATTCGATCCTGTTTAATTGTTAGTGTTTGATCCGCAAATTTTTCAACTTTTTCATAGCCAGCATAGAGTAATATCGCTGCCGTAATGACAATCAAAGCCAATAGGGCAAAAAGGCGTTTTTTCCATTTCATCAATTAATCTAATCACTTAAACACATTGTTCACTTAAACACACGGTTCACTTAAATACGTCGTGAATTACAACTTCAGACATTCAGGAAGCAAATATTCATACAGTTCCCTTGACTGATATTTCCATCCGGGCTGATTTTCATGAGCTTGAATTTCTTTGACAGATATCACTGGCATTAAAGAATTACAAACTATCACTTCATCTGCATCAGCCAATGTTTCGGGATAACAGCTTACACAAGAAAAGTGATAATCGCTTTCCGATAATAACGCGATTATTCTTTCCCGCATCACACCTTCGATACCACAACCTCGTAAATCAGGAGTATACACATCTTTTCCTTTACGCCAGAAAATGTTTGCAGTACAACATTCAACCAGAAAACCATCAGTATCAAGTACCAGAGCTTCATCAGCATTTGATTTTTCGATAAATGTTTTAATCAATATCTGTTCTAATCGATTAAGGTGTTTAATTCCGGCAAGATAGGGGTTTATTCCCATCGGTACCGGACTGAGCACCATAGATAAACCTTCCTGACGCTGTTTCAAATACTTATCGGGATAAGGACTCAGAGACAAGATCTGATTAGATTGCGTAAACCCCTGAGCACTATAGCCACGCCCTCCGGTTCCACGGGAAATAATAACTTTAAGTACACCTTGTTCAGTCGTGGAGACAATCTGTCTTATATGACTTTCAAGCTGTTGCCAATCGGGTTGTGGAAGATATAACCTTTCAACGCCTTTTTGTAATCTTTGGATATGTAGTGACAACAAAGCGGCCTGCCCCTGTTCTATTCTTGCTGTTGTGAAGCAACCATCACCGAATTGAACTGAACGATCATTGGCCGGTAAATAGTCGCACTGCTCTCCATTAATCCAATACATATAATTTTGTTCTTAATTATTCAAAAAAGGCATTTCAATGCAATTTATCAACAAGCGGTATCATAGTATATCGCTGATACCAGTGCAAAATGTCCATGATTCTTGCCACAAAAAAAGCTCCAATAATTATTAACTATTGGAGCTCTCTATACTATCGCCTTAAAGTATTTACAAAATCATACTGAGCGGAACTCAACCGTATTTTTCTGTAATATCAAGCTCTACCTGTTAATCAGGTTTAATCTTACGGAAAATCAGTGAGCCGTTAGTGCCACCGAAACCGAAAGAATTACACAATGCATATTCCATCCCCTCTACCTTACGGGACTCATTTGGCACGAAATCCAGACGGCAGTTCTCATCCTGATTTTCCAGGTTGATAGTCGGCGGAACAACTTGATCACGTAATGCCAGGATAGTGAAAATAGATTCAACCGCCCCCGCAGCACCCAATAAATGACCCGTCATTGATTTGGTAGAACTCACTAAAACATCAGTGCCTTCACCAAACACGGACTCAACTGCATGGGCTTCCGCTAAGTCGCCAGCAGATGTTGAAGTACCGTGAGCATTAATATATCCCACTTGCTTGGTAGTGATACCGGCATCTTTCAGAGCATTTTCCATCGCCAACGCAGCACCTGCACCATTTTCTGGTGGTGACGTCATATGATAAGCATCGCTGCTCATGCCAAAGCCAACGATTTCTGCATAAATTTTCGCACCACGCCTCTTCGCATGCCCATACTCTTCCAGTACCAAGATACCTGCACCATCCCCCAGAACAAAACCATCACGGCCTTTATCCCACGGACGACTTGCACCTTGTGGATTATCGTTACGGGTAGATAAAGCACGGGCAGCGCCAAAACCACCAACCCCCAGAGGAGTACTGGCTTTTTCTGCACCACCGGCTAGCATAATGTCAGCATCATTATAAGCAATAATACGGGCAGCATGACCAATATTATGTACACCTGACGTACATGCTGTGGCGATAGAAATACTTGGGCCACGCAAACCGTAAATAATACTCAGATGACCTGCTACCATATTTACGATCGTAGAAGGTACGAAGAACGGGCTGATCTTACGAGGACCACTCGCCACCAACGCCCCGTGATTTTCTTCAATCAGACCCAAACCACCAATACCAGAACCAATAGCAGCACCAAAACGACTAGCATTGGCTTCTGTTACTTCAATTCCAGAATCTTCAATGGCTTGCACACCTGCTGCAATACCATATTGAATGAAATCATCCATTTTTCGTGCATCCTTGCGCGAAATATTGAAATCTTCATGATTAAAATCTTTAACCAGACCAGCAAACTTAGTTGCATGGTGACTGGTGTCAAAATGGTCAATAAGGCTGATACCACTCTGTCCGGCACAAACAGCTTTCCAAGAAGATTCAGCTGTATTACCGACAGGAGATAACATGCCTAGTCCGGTCACAACTACTCGACGCTTAGACACGCTTATCCTCCAAGGAGGGAAATTATTTAGGGCAGAAACATAGGCGGTCGAATGACCGCCTAGGTGTGTTCACTTATTCGCTTTGGTTCTGGACGTAATCAATAGCTGCCTGAACTGTAGTGATCTTTTCTGCTTCTTCATCTGGAATTTCGATATCGAACTCTTCTTCCAGAGCCATTACCAGTTCAACTGTGTCAAGAGAATCAGCGCCCAAGTCATCTACAAAAGAAGCTGAATTAACGACTTCTTCCTCTTTAACACCAAGTTGTTCAACGATGATTTTTTTAACGCGTTCTTCAATAGTGCTCATGCTATTAAATTTCCTATCAAAATTCGCTTTCGCGATGGTTTTCGTAGTTTATAAAATACAGGAAAAGATGCAACCCAATCCCGGCTGGTCGAACCACAAACTTGCTCTATTTTGCGTTATTTGACACAAAAAATGCAACTGGTTCGCTCATTTTTTAGTTCATATACATGCCGCCATTGACATGTAATGTTTCGCCTGTGATGTAAGCCGCTTCATCAGAAGCGAAGAAAGCCACAGCACTAGCAATTTCTTTTGCATCCCCAAGCCGCTTAGCGGGGATATCATTCGAAAAGTTCGCCAACTGCTCTTCTGGCAATGCTTTTAGCATATCAGTTTCAATAAGCCCTGGCGCAACAACGTTAACAGTAATACCACGGGAAATTACTTCCCGAGCCAATGTCTTGCTGAAACCAACAAGCCCTGCTTTCGCCGCTGCATAGCTTGCCTGCCCAACATTCCCCATCGATCCAACAACAGAACCAACAGAGATGATACGACCGTAACGTTTTTTTATCATAAAGCGCATCGCCGCTTTTGACATACGGAAAACGGATGAAAGATTAGTGTCAATAACATGCTGCCATTCATCATCCTTTATACGCATCACCAGATTATCACCGGTGATACCCGCATTGTTCACTAAAATGTCAAGCCCGCCACACTCTGTTCGGATGGTAGACATAAGCTGTTCAATCGATTCCGGCTCAGTGACATCCAGTACAAAACCTTTACCTTTTTCACCAAGGTAAGCACTGATGACTTCAGCGCCTTTATCGCTTGTTGCTGTACCAATGATATAGGCTCCACGCTCTGCTAATAGCTCAGCAGTTGCACGGCCGATCCCACGGCTAGCACCTGTTACTAATGCAATCTTTCCATCTAATCTCATATTGCCCTCAATTATTTTCCAATGCAGTTATTAGTGTAGCTGTGTCATTAACTGCTGCTGCGCTTAAGGTATTGACAATTCGTTTAGTTAAACCTGTCAAAACTCTACCTGGCCCTATTTCTAATAGCTGCCCAACACCCTGTCCAGCAATAAATTCAACTGCTTCTCTCCAACGGACAGGATTATAGAGTTGTCGTACCAGTGCATCACGGATAGCTTCAGCAGATTGTTCTATTTTCACATCAACATTATTTACCACCGGGAACTGAGGATGGCTAAATTCAATTCCTTCCAAAACAACTGCCAGCTTATCTGCGGCGGGTTTCATCAGTGCACAATGCGACGGTACACTGACTGCCAAAGGCAGCGCTCGTTTCGCGCCTGCGGCTTTACATGCATCACCAGCACGCTCTACCGCCTCTTTCTCACCCGCAATAACAACCTGGCCAGGTGAGTTAAAGTTAACAGGAGAAACAATTTGCCCCTGAGCTACTTCTTTACAGGCACGATCAATGGATTCATTATCTAAACCAATAATAACATACATTGCACCAGTACCTTCAGGTACAGCTTCTTGCATCAATTTGCCACGCAGTTCAACAAGTCTAACTGCTTGTTTGAAATCAATGACACCTGCACAAACCAGTGCAGAATATTCACCAAGGCTATGTCCAGCCATCAGTGATGGTGCTTTTCCACCTTTTTCCTGCCAAACCCGCCAGATAGCAACCGATGCGGCCAACAACGCGGGTTGAGTTTGCCATGTTTTATTCAGTTCTTCTTCTGGTCCCTGTTGAACCAGAGCCCAGAGATCATATCCCAGCACATCAGACGCTTCAGCGAAAGTTTGCTCGATAACCGGGAACGCTGTAGCCAAATCGGCCAACATACCAAGGTCTTGAGAACCCTGACCAGGAAATACCATTGCAAATTCAGACATAGACATGTTCATCTTCCTGTCAAATTAAAAACGTATCAGTGCTGAACCCCAAGTAAGGCCACCACCAAAAGCCTCAATTAAGATTAACTGACCGCGCTTAATCCGGCCATCACGTACTGCTTCATCAAATGCTGTGGGTACCGATGCCGCAGAAGTATTACCGTAACGATCCAGCGTTACCACTACTTTATCCATTGTCATATTTAATTTTTTAGCTGTCGCTGCGATAATACGCAAATTAGCCTGATGAGGTACCAGCCAATCCAACTCACTATATGGTAAGTTATTTGCTTCTAAAGTCTCATCAACTATGTTAGCCAATTCACGGACTGCAATCTTAAATACTTCATTACCGATCATACTAGCATACGCGGGTTCTTTTAGATTCTGACGCTCCTGATAAGGCAATACCAACAATTCACCATAGCTACCATTTGCATGAAGGTGAGTTGAAAGAATTCCTGGCTCATTAGAAGCCCCTACCACCATAGCACCTGCACCATCGCCAAACAGGACAAGTGTTCCGCGATCTTCTGGATCAAGTGTTCTGGTAATAGAATCGGAACCAATAACCAATGCATGTTTTGCCGCACCGGTTTTAATAAACTTATCAGCAATACTCAGTGCATAAACAAAACCAGAACAAGCAGCAGAAATATCAAAAGCCGCTGAATTTTGGGTACCCAACATGTGCTGAATTTGGCACGCAGAACTGGGGAAAGCATGGGTGGATGAAGCTGTTGCAACAATGATTAAATCAATCTGCTCTTTATCAATGCCAGACATTTCAATTGCTTTCTTTGCAGCCCGGAACCCCATAACCGCAACAGTTTCATCATCAGTAGCAATACGACGCTCGCGGACACCTGTACGGGTAATAATCCACTCATCAGAAGTATCCACCATTTTTTCTAAATCAGCATTAGTACGCACTTGCGCAGGTAGATAACTACCTGTACCTAAAATTTTTGTATACATGTATGTTCAGTCACTCTTGGGTAATGCTGTTTCCAGGCGTGCAGCAATTCTATCAGGAACCTGCCTTTCAACGGCCTGAACAGCCTGTTCGATTGCGGCTTTAAACGCATGCTCATTAGCCGCCCCATGGCTTTTGATTACAATTCCATATAATCCTAACAGACATGCGCCATTATACTGGTCAGGGTTCAGGTGACCGAAGCGTTTTGTCATCCGTTTTTGCAGCCACTTCTTGACTATTCTCAACAACCAGGAAAATTTTTTCTTTTGTCCATCCGATGATTTAAGCAGGGATAAGATAACTCTAATCGCCCCTTCCATCGTTTTTAACGTCACGTTACCTGCGAAGCCGTCACATACCAATACATCGCTCTTACCTGTCAGTAATTCGTCACCTTCCAGATAACCAATGTAATTTATCGTCGGAATGCGCTTTAAAATAGTGGCGGCTTCGCGGATATTATCCAGCCCTTTACTCTCTTCCGTACCAATGTTAAGCAATGCTACTGCGGGATTAACCACCCCCACGACTTCCTCGGCCATTACTGAACCCATAATGGCGAATTGCACCAACATGCGGCTATCGCAATTAACATTGG
This sequence comes from Photorhabdus sp. RM71S, assembly GCF_042879355.1. NCBI lineage: Bacteria > Pseudomonadati > Pseudomonadota > Gammaproteobacteria > Enterobacterales > Morganellaceae > Photorhabdus > Photorhabdus sp. RM71S. The sequence continues at coordinate 21,022 of NZ_JBHFKV010000015.1, forward strand.
CACCTAAATCCAATACGACAGTTTGCCGCTGTTTCAGATTTGGCAACACGGTCATCAAAGCAGGTCTTTCAATGCCTTCTATCAATTTTAGCATCAATTTAGATAACCCCATCAATACTCCGGTGTTTCCTGCACTGATACACGCCTGCGCTTCACCTGATTTCACTAAATCCAAGGCAATACGCATTGACGTTCCTCGGCTGTTACGAATCGCTTGCGACGGTTTCGCATCATTAGCCACAACCCGTTCAGCAGGAACCACGTGTAAACGACTGAGCAACTCAGCATCACTATTTACAAGCATCGGAGAAATGATATCGGGGATTCCGACCAGCAATAATTTAAGTCTAGGGTTAGACGCCAGTGCCTGCAATGCAGCAGGCACCGTAACGCGAGGACCAAAGTCCCCGCTCATGGCATCTAACGCTAAAGTCAGATTAGTCAAGGTATCAACTTGCTAATGACTGGCGGAGATTATTTGTTGATGACTTTGCGGCCACGGTAGTAGCCATCAGCAGTCACATGGTGACGCAGGTGAGTTTCACCAGAAGTTTTATCTACAGATAGTAATGGTGCAGTCAGTGCATCATGAGAACGACGCATACCACGTTTAGAACGAGTTGGTTTATTCTGTTGTACGGCCATTGACCTTACTCCTTAAGTACTTTTCTTTAAGCTGGCTAATACGGCAAATGGGTTTGGTTTTTCAGCCTCTAGAGGTAATTCACCAAACACCATGTCCGCTTCGGACACTTCACAGTGTTCAGAATCATGTACCGGAACTACCGGCAGAGAAAGAATTATTTCATCTTCAATCATTGCCAGCAAATCTATTTCGCCAAATTCGTTAACGTCAATTGGCTCATACTCTTCCGGTAATGCTTCAGCCTGTTCATCATTGACGACCGGGCTAAAACAATATGTTATGTGAACGTGATGGCTGAAATTACCGCCACAACGCTGACATTCAAGCGTAACATCCACATCGGAATGCCCACGCACAACCGCCAGACGTTGGTTATCTATCTGAAACGATAAAACGCTGTCTACATCATTGTCCACGCTAACCACAGATTCCGCGATACGCAAAACTTGCTCAGGTGAATAACTACCTGCGTAGTCTAATCGTTTCTGAGCTGCGCGAAGCGCATCAATGGTCAGGGGTAATTTTACCTTTTGCATAAGGCGCGCATATTATCTTTGTAATGAGGTATAGTCAAAGAAAAAGGCCACACATCTGCACCTTTCCGCCAAATATTCGCTTATTAAGCTGTGCCTAGTTTAAAATGCCTGCAATTATTTCGCCATGTCTTTTGGAAAAATTATGACACAAATCATTTTAGCTTCCACATCAGCTTATCGCCGCATGTTACTGGAAAAACTTCGTTTACCCTTTATATGTGCAGCTCCTAATACTGATGAAACACCTCGAATGAATGAAAATGCAGAACAGCTCGTTATGCGTTTGGCGCAAGCCAAGGCACAGGCATTACAAACAAAATATTCTCAGCATTTGATTATTGGTTCTGATCAAGTTTGTGTTATTAACGGCGAAATCACCGGCAAGCCCCACAATCTTGAAAATGCATTTAAACAATTACGGCAAGCCAGTGGTCATTGCGTCACCTTTTATACCGGCATTTCTCTCTTTAACAGCAAAACAGGAATAACCGATACCCGTTGTGAATTATTCAATGTCTATTTTAGAGAGCTGGCTGATGATGAAATCTGGGCTTATTTAACTGCGGAAACCCCTCTTAATTGTGCCGGAAGCTTTAAAAGCGAAGGGTTAGGAATCACTTTATTTGAACGACTTGAAGGGAAAGATCCGAATACGCTGATAGGTTTACCATTAATTACATTGACTGAATTATTAATCCGCCAGGGGGTAAACCCACTGACGGCGATAGGTTAATTACTGTGATTCTGACGTAGCGTTTTTATACAATAGCGCAATTGCTCATCCATCGGTGCTTCAAGACATAATGTCTCCCCCGTCGAGGGATGAGTAAATTTTAGCGCACTGGCATGCAAGAATAGGCGGTTAAGACCCGTAGCTGACAGTTGCGAATCAAAAACTTTATCCCCATAGCGATCATCAAAAGCGATCGGATGCCCAGCATATTGAGTATGAACACGGATTTGATGAGTCCGACCCGTTACCGGACTGGCTTTCATTAACGTTGCATTGGCAAAACGCTCTTCTACTTTAAAACGCGTTTCAGAAGGCTTACCTTCACTGTTTACTTTAACAATCCGCTCACCACTTTGCAGGATGTTTTTCAGCAATGGAGCCTGAACAACCTTACAATGTGATTGCCATTGTCCTCGTACTAAAGCCAGATAATCTTTCTGCATCTGTTTAAGGCGTAATTGCTCATGCAAGGCCCGTAAAGCTGAGCGTTTTTTAGCAATTAACAAAATTCCAGAGGTATCGCGATCTAAACGATGCACTAATTCGAGGAATTTTGCTTCCGGACGCAAAACCCGCAATCCTTCAATAACACCAAAACTTAAACCACTACCGCCATGAACGGCCGTACCAGAAGGTTTATTGAGCACCAGAATATAGTCATCTTCGTATAAGATACAATCGTCTAATGCAGCGACTTTATCCAGTTTAGCTGAAACTGGCGCTTCTTGCCGTTCTGCAACCCGGACCGGTGGAATTCTGACAACATCCCCCGCAGACAATTTATACTCAGGTTTTATCCTGCCTTTATTTACCCGCACTTCCCCCTTACGCACAATCCGGTAAATCATGCTCTTAGGAACACCCTTCAAACGCGCTAATAAAAAATTATCAACTCGCTGTCCAGCTTCATCGTCATCAATAGTGACAAATTGTACAACTTGATTATTCGTTTTCATGATAGCAATTTTAATTATCACTCAAGCAGAGTGCTACTCATTTTTAAATATGTGTAAAAATCACGCATACTTTCCGGTTGTTACCTTCCCTACTTTAAGATAAAGATTAAATATTAACTATTTCTTCCTATTTCATCAGAAAAACCGCTTAAAGACATAAAGTCACCTTGCTATCACCCCAACAGCAATGGAATAATACGTAGCCATCATCAGTTTTTTAAACCTGAATGGCGAAGTTAAACGTTTGTTCTTCATTTGATTGCACAAAAACGCAGCAATGGCGTAAGACGTACTGGGAAATCAAATAATTAGCGGGCTACGGGTAGCAGATTACTGGAATTGGATCAAATCAGCTTCATTTATATTTGCAGATTATTCCTAGAAAAGGGTACTGTTTTCTAAGTGAAAATTCAGACCTGCCGAAAATATGCGTCTCTATACAAACGACAACCGGGAGGTTGGCGGATTTGTAAAAGACACGAGACCATCGGTTACCAGTCGCTCATCTATATTTACCCGTAGCTCTATAACTAATGTAAAAAATAATGAGTAAGTTACAATGAAAAGAATGCTAATCAACGCAACTCAGCAAGAAGAGTTGCGTGTTGCTCTGGTTGACGGGCAACGCCTTTATGATTTGGATATCGAAAGCCCAGGACACGAGCAAAAAAAAGCAAATATCTACAAAGGTAAAATCACCCGAATTGAACCTAGTCTGGAAGCTGCTTTTGTTGACTACGGCGCTGAACGGCATGGTTTCCTTCCTATTAAAGAAATAGCCCGCGAATATTTTCCCAATAACTACCATCCTCACGGTCGCCCTAATATCAAAGATGTTTTAAGGGAGGGCCAGGAAGTTATCGTTCAAGTCGATAAAGAAGAACGTGGTAATAAAGGGGCCGCCTTAACCACTTTTATCAGTCTGGCGGGCAGTTATCTGGTACTAATGCCTAATAACCCTCGTGCGGGCGGTATTTCCCGCCGTATCGAAGGAGATGACCGCACAGAACTGAAAGAAGCTTTGGCATCGTTAGAAGTGCCAGAAGGAATGGGACTGATCGTCCGCACTGCGGGTGTCGGTAAGTCCGCAGAAGCACTACAGTGGGATTTATCATTCCGCCTTAAACACTGGGAAGCGATCAAAAAAGCCGCCGAAAACCGCTCTGCTCCCTTCTTAATCCATCAAGAAAGTAATGTTATCGTCCGTGCTTTCCGCGACTATTTGCGCCCAGACATCGGTGAAATCCTAATCGACAATCCCAAGGTTCTCGATCTGGCACGGCAACATATTACTGCACTTGGCCGCCCGGATTTCACCAGTAAAATTAAGCTGTATAGTGGTGAGGTTCCCCTGTTCAGCCATTATCAAATTGAATCACAGATTGAATCTGCATTTCAGCGTGAAGTTCGTCTGCCATCAGGCGGTGCTGTGGTTATCGATACCACAGAAGCATTAACTGCGATCGATATTAACTCTTCCCGTGCAACACGTGGAGGAGATATCGAAGAGACGGCTTTTAATACCAACCTTGAAGCAGCGGATGAAATTGCCCGTCAATTACGCCTGCGTGACCTTGGTGGTTTGATTGTTATCGATTTTATCGATATGACACCAGTACGTCATCAACGTGAAGTGGAAAACCGCCTACGTGATGCTGTTCGCCAGGATCGTGCTCGTATTCAAATTGGCCGTATTTCCCGTTTTGGTCTACTGGAAATGTCCCGTCAGCGCCTGAGCCCATCACTAGGTGAATCCAGCCACCACGTTTGCCCACGCTGTAGCGGCACAGGGACTATTCGTGATAATGAATCCCTATCGCTATCCATTTTGCGTCTGATTGAAGAAGAGGCACTGAAAGAGAACACGCATCAAGTCCATGCTATTGTTCCAGTACAAATCGCCTCATATCTACTAAACGAAAAGCGCCAGGCAGTCAGTGCAATTGAACGCCGTCAGGGAGATGTTGGCGTAGTGATCGTGCCTAACGATCAAATGCAGACTCCTCACTTCTCTGTTCTACGCGTGCGTAAGGGTGAGGAAATTTCTGCACTGAGCTATCTGCTTCCTCAATTTTATGAAGCAGGAACGATAAATCCTCAAGAAGATGTCCAACCTGAACGTAAGCGTCCTGAGCAGCCCGCTATTTCTGCTTTTGCTTTACCAGCCGATACGCCAGCACAGCAACCATCACATAAAACAAAAGAGAAAAAGCCAAACCACACGGCTCAGACTATAACGGAACAACCCGGTCTCTTAAGCCGCTTCTTGGCTGCTTTGAAAAAAATGTTCAGTACAGAAGCAGAAGAAGAAAAACTGGCACAGAAAAAAGAGAATAAATTATCTGGTCATGATAACCGTCGCTCTTCTGAACGACGCAATCAACGCCGCCAAAATTCACGTAAAGATCGTGATGATAATAATCTACGTGATGAACAACGTAATAACCGTGATCGTGACGAACAACGGAAAAATCGTAATACTCAACAGAAAAATGGCACTCAAGATAACAATGTAACGATAGATACTGCTGCTCGTGAAACCCAACAGCAGCAACGTCGCGAGCAACGTGCAGAACGTCAACGCCGTCGTCAGGAAGAAAAACGCCAGCAGCAACTTGAAACCCAGAAGCCAGAAGTCGTTGAAAATGAGGTTGAAGAACGTCTACCGGTTATACCACGTCGCCAACGTCGTCAGCTTGAGCAAAAAATTCGCATCATAGATGAAGTGAAAGAAGTTACAACTGCCGCCTCGCTGCCCGTACCTGTTGTTACAGAAGAGCAATTACCAGTACCTGTTGAAATACCGGTAGAAACAGCTCAGCCGCAACAATTGACTGAAAATAAAGAGCAACAAGATAATGTTATGCCACGCCGCTCTCGTCGCTCACCTCGTCATTTGCGCGTTAGTGGTCAGCGCCGCCGCCGTTACCGCGATGAAAGAAATCTACTTCAATCACCGGTACCATTATCTATGGCTGTTGCATCACCAGAAATGGCTTCCGGTAAAGTTTGGGTTCGCTATCCGGTGGTTCCGATTTCCATAGAAATGCCTGAGGAAATTTCTATGATCGAACAGCAAGAACAGCAAAATGAGGTATTGTCGGCAATAGCAACAGAAACAGTACCTGCAATCATCGTTGTTGCAGAATCTGAACAAACCATCATTGAATCTCCGAAAGTAGCAAAGACGCTAGAAACTCACCAAAACGGAATCAAATCTGAAACAGGCATTACAGAACAAAATGACATTGTTCTACAGCAAACTGAATCAGTGCAGGAAGAACGGTCAGTTATTGAACTGGTTGCAATAACACCGATTATCCCTGAATTTGAGCAGCAATCTGAAGTAGAAGATGACATCGTTGTTTCTAAAGAAATTGCAGCAGTGATGATTATTGAAGAGAATAAAGATGAAATGGTTAAACAACCTGTTGCTATTATAGCCAAATTTCATCATTCTTACGCGCCGATGACCAAAGCACCAGCCCCTGAGATGATTGAAAAACCTATTGTTATCAGAGAATGGCAACGGCCTTTTTCTCATTTTGAAGGGAAAGGGGGAGCTGGGGGCCATTCAGCCACTAATGCGGCTACTTCACCAATGGCTAAACCGCAATTCTTTGAATAAACAACATTGTTTAATATCAGCAGAATGGCTCTTTTTAGGAGCCATTTTTTTGCTACTAACCCCACAAAAACACTTACCGTTAATTTTATTCTATCCACATAAGGGTTAGTTTAAACAGTCATTACCGTGACTCTCTTCAATTAATTATCATTCGATTTCTTATTTAACCAGGAGAATAACCTATGAAACCGTGGCTTATTTTTGGTGCAGGTAGTGGCATTGGACGTCATCTTGTGACTGTCGCACTGCAACAAAAACGTCCCGTCATTGCGCTTATCCGCAATTTTCAGCAGGCTACTGAACTGAGTGCTTTAGGTGTCAAAGTGATACAAGGTGATGCCTGTAATGCTGAAGATGTTGAAAAAACGGTACAACATGTAAGTTCAGAAGCAATCGTCTTTTCTACTATTGGTGGAATTGATTCAGATCTCTTTGGCAATATGACTATCATTGATACTATTGAGAAAACTGAAATAACACGTATGTTACTCGTTACCTCAATAGGTTGTGGCGAAGGCTGGAAAACCCTGTCACCCAGAGCTAAATCATTGTTTGGCCAATCTGTCAGGCGTAAATCAATGGCAGAAAGCTACCTTCAGACAAGTTCCTTGAATTACACAATTATTCGCCCAGGAGGATTAACAGATAAACCAGGAACAGGCCATTGTCAAAGATATCAGCATGAAATTCATGGTTCAGTTAGTCGCCAAGATGTTGCACATCAACTGGCAACTATGGCAGAAGAAGAATCTTCATATCAGCAGATTTATACCTTAGTTGATCCAGAGCTTAAACCTGATTGGGCTATTGCGTAGTCGGTAAGAATAACCACGCATTCATGCGTGGTTATTTAATGATGCTATTTGAGTTCACCCATTGTTTTAAGCTTTTTAGACAATTCCCGACGCTCTTTAGAAAGATCCGCATTTTTAATTATATGATCATCTATACGGTCTTCATAATCACTTCTCATATTCATAATGATGCTCTGAATATCCTCAATTGACATACCGGGCTTGATGTATTCGCTCAAGTTATCAAGCAATAAAACACGCTTCTGGTTATCGCGTATTTTCTTTTCATTGTCTGCAATTTCGCGCTGTAACTTATTCTTACGACGAAACATATGTACAAACTCCAACACATTGTGGAATGACGGCTTATTTACGTTGTCCATTTTCATACCTTATCTTCAATCTAAACGTACAAATTATCCAATCTGACTACACAATAAGACTAAAACCATTAATAAACAAGTCAGTTTCCGTTATTTATTGATTTTCATTAATTACATAAACCAGTTAACTTCTTGCTAAAGGTTCAGCATATTTACTCAATCTAAAACAATCGGCCAATGCGAATGAATAATAAACCGCCAATCTTCCACTGGCAGAAGAACAGTTTTCCCCTATAGCTCATATTCCATCTGTTACTCTACAATTTTTTCAGATTTCAAGTGCACGATTATTAATTACTATTATCTCATACAAAATGAATAAAAAACTATAAAGTTAATTCTATTTATAAATTAAATAATTAAGTTAGATATTAATAAACAAACCAAATAAAGACAATTAATTATATAGAACACAATAAAAACTTGAATAAAATGTTATTACCCCCCCCAACATTTCATATATTTTGAACTGTCTTAACACTTTCACTTTTCAATTCCTTGTGAAATAGGGTTTTTAGTAAATTATTTTGAATATAATTTATATAAAATAGGAAAAACCATTAGTTTATTAGTTTATTAGTTTATTAGTTTATTAGTTTATTAGTTTATTAGTTTATTAGTTTATTAGTTTATTAGTTTATTAGTTTATTAGTTTATTAGTTTATTAGTTAAACACCTTTCAAAAATCACTATATTTGTGATATTCATCTTAATAATAAAATAAAAAATTCCTTATTACTGAAACATAATTAAAATTGACGAAAAACATAACGATGATTAGGTTAGTGATGAAAAAAATTCCTTTTGATTTGGATGGTTACGAAATCTCTTTTGGCCATGCACGTAGAACAAGAATTCCAATTATAAAAATAACTCATCCAAAAAATGGGATTTCCATCAAACCATTTTATAGTGTTAATAGAATAAATTTACTTGAAAGAATTCAATATGAAACTGGTTTAAATGATCAATATATTGAATCTATTAATGAGCATTTTCAAGAAATTAATTATCCTTAAAAAACCAGATATAACAGGAGATTATATCCTTTTACTTTAGTACCTTGGAAATTACCAAGGTACTGCATATCAGTTTATTCTGTTTTATATCTTATTCACTGATGAATACATTTGTAATTAGCTGGTAAAAGTGCTGACCTGATGTAAGATAGTAAATAATAACACCCCCTAATATATAGAAAATAAAAGCAGAAAACGCCAAGCATGTACCTGCAATTATCGCATACTGATATCGATTTTCCAATGTTGACATTAGTGTAAAATAAACTAATCCCATAACTGAAAATACACCTACCCCACCAATTATCCCTTGAGTTATATACCCGTTATCTTTCAAGTTGCCTCTTTGTTGGCTGCACTCACTCACCCCGGTCACATAGTTCTCTATGCTCCCGGGGATTCGCTCCCTTGCCGTCGCGATGCATCTTGAAATCCATAGGGTATATGCATCACTATTTTCATCAATATACTTATTATCGCCATCAGCATTTATCCAGTCCTGCGGAGAATTCATTAAATATCGCATTAAATAAACTGCGATCTTCTTCATACGCCTCTAACGCTCTGACATATGACTCCATTTTACTCTCAACCCAAAAAAGCCACTTTCTCACATTAACTTCATATATAATGACGTATTTTAACCTAATAAAGAAATCATATAATTCTTATATAGGATAAACGCCAAAATATACCTCATATATAAATCAGAATCTAATGAAACAGTCTACATTTTTCTTTTATTTTTTCTGTTATATAGTAAAAAAGAACAGAAAACGCCAAGCATGTACTCGCAACTATCGCATATTGATATCGATTCTCCAACGTTGACATCAGTGTAAAGTAAACTAACCCCATGACTGAAAATACACACAGAGTCCCAATTACCGCCTGCACTATATGCACCACGGTGTTCATCAATATGCTTATTATCTTCATTTATCTAACCCTACAGAGAATTCATCAAATATTTCATTAAATAAACCTCGATTTTCGTCATACGCTTCCAATGCTCTGACATATGGCTCCATTTTACTCTCAACCAAAAAATAAAGTAAATCCAGGTTACCCTCTCGCCTTAACAACATATATAAATTCGGGTTTGTTTGAGCTAATTCCCTAGAAGTATAGATCGCTCTGGATACTGACGCCCCAACCCCCAAGGTCGCAGTAAATGTTACAGATCCTCCAAGTTTAGTGAACCATTTTGCGCCAAAAAAAGCACCAAGGCTCCCCCTAAATATGACATATTTCGAAATCATACCTCCAAATATTTTCCCAACTTTCGTTTCGATTAATCGTTGCTTTTGCTCTTCACTAAGTTTACCTAAGTAATCCTCAAAAATAATCTGAATAATCCTTTCAAGATTATTAAGCGTAATAGCTTCCGACTTTATCAATCCAACAAAACGATATTTGTCATTTTCATTATCCCATCTATACTCAGTATCAAGATAATCGTAACCAACATAATAAAAATCCACAGGAATATCTAATACCCCTTCGGCAAACCCAGTAAGCCAGCTACTGTCATCGTCAATTGTTGCAACCATTTTTTCAGCGATTTCTTTAGCCCCGTCCATTAAAAAACCCTTTCATCCCAAATGCTATAGGCACCTGTTGAACAAGCTACATTATTCCAAGTAATATTAGTATATACCATTGAAAGAATTTCCTGTGGCATCATATGATTACTGGTTAATGAATGCGGGTGGTCTGATTTTAAACTAACAATATACGCTTGCCCGAGACGAATTGTATAGTAAAGCTCAAGTCCACCATTTTCACTGGTACGGTAAGATTCAAGAAAATACTCTAACCTTTCGTTATCATCCAAGCTTTTTGCTAATAAAGGAGAAGCTTTATCAATAGGTTTAGTGATAATTACCGGATAATGTGAAACATTTTGTTTGCGAGTCATAAGATGTTGCAGACTATAGACGAAGATCTGATCTTCGTGCCCATTTTGCGCTTTGATACCTATTGAGTCTCTTCTGCCACAACCCGCAGAAATTAACCCTTGGTTTTGACCTTTAACCGTTAAATAAATTAAATTTTACATATTCACCTCATTTATCATTTCAATACTTTAATGCATACTGCAGTAGGCAGATCAATATTGTCAAGGATAAATGTTCTAAAAACATACAATAATTTATTCCAAGCCCCAAAAATGTTAATAACTGACATCCCATCGTGGCGCAGAAAGTAGGAAAATATGGATATAATATTGCAATCACATGGATTCTCTAAGATAGTAAGCAATGATTACCTACATTTCTGGACAAAATATCATTCCCCTCTCTAAAAAGCAGAAAAAAACAAATAATTAACTAACCTCATTGGACATTGAACAACAATGAAAAATAGCAGCGAACAACCCACTTTCTACATCCACGACTACGAAACTTTTGGTCAACATCCGGCCTTAGACAGACCGGCTCAATTTGCTGGTGTTCGTACTGATATGGATTTCAATATTATTGAAGAGCCATTAGTTATTTACTGTTCACCTGCTGATGATTATCTGCCACAACCAGAAGCTGTCATGATTACAGGTATTACTCCGCAAATTACCTTAGAAAAAGGGGTCAATGAAGCGGAATTTGCCCGCCAGATTCATAATGTATTCAGTGTACCGAACAGTTGTATCCTCGGTTATAACAATATTCGATTTGATGATGAAGTCAGCCGTAATATTTTTTACCGCAATTTTTATGATCCGTACGCTTATAGTTGGCAAAAAGGTAATTCCCGTTGGGATTTACTTGATGTATTACGTGCCTGTTATGCCTTGCGTCCCAAAGGTATTGTCTGGCCAAAGAATGAAGATGGTCTACCTAGCTTTAAGCTAGAACATCTGACTAAGGCAAATGGCGTTGAACATTCACATGCTCACGATGCGATGTCCGATGTCTATGCCACAATCGCAATGGCAAAATTACTCAAAGAAGTACAGCCAAGGATGTTCAATTATTTCTTTCAGTTAAGAAATAAGCAGAAAATTAGCGCCCTCATCGATATTCCCCAAATGAAACCGCTGGTTCATGTTTCCGGGATGTTTGGCGCTGCTCGCAGCAACCTCAGTTTGGTTGCACCTCTTGCCTGGCATCCGGTAAATCAGAATGCGGTTATTATGTGCGATTTAGCCGGAGATATTTCACCATTACTGGAATTGGATGCAGATACATTGCGTGAACGTCTATATACCCGCCATGATGAATTACAGCCAGATCAACCACCAGTCCCGATAAAACTGGTTCATATTAATAAGTGTCCAATAGTCGCCCACGATAATACTTTGCGAACAGAAGACGCTGAACGTATCGGATTAGATCGTGATCATTGTGAAAGAAATCTGGCTATTCTGCGAAATAATCCACAAATTAGAGAAAAAGTTGTAGAACTATTTGCAGAGGCAGAACCTTTCCCTGAATCTGATAATATTGACGCTAAGCTGTATGATGGTTTTTTTAGCAGTGCCGATAAAGCAGCAATGAATATTATCCGTGAGACATTACCTCAGAATTTACCTGCACTCGATCTGACTTTTCAGGACCCACGTATTAAAACGCTGTTATTCCGCTATAGAGCCAGAAACTACCCTGCTACTCTAACTTACGATGAACAACAACACTGGTTACGTTATCGTCAAGATGTATTAACTCAAGATAAGCTGAGTGAATATTTCTTTATAATTGAACAACTCTTCACTGAATATCAAGGCAACGAAGAAAAATGCCGTCAACTTAAAGCACTCATGGAGTATGCGGCAAAACTGGTCGGATAATTAAACAGACAGTAGGTAAATATAAAACGGCGAGTCATATATACTCGCCTTTCTGACAGGATAACTCTCTCATCAATCTTTACAGATTTAAACTTTCCTAGTGCCAACATGACGTTGTAACTACTGAGAATATTGACATTAAGATCTTTCACCCCAATTTTTCAACTTGGATGTTTTCCCAATTCCGGGATTGAGAGTGTTAGTGGGATCAGTCATCCGATAAAAAGCCTTAAGTTGAAGTTTAGCCTGATATAGATGACCCACATTATGCTCTGCGGGATATTCCGCTCCTCGTTTATCAAGCAGCTCTATCATTCTTTCTTTCAATGCCTGTATGTCCACCCCTTTTTTCACAATGTAATCCTGATGAAACACGTAGCACATAAAATGCCCGCAATAAAGTTTGTGTACCAATACATCATCAAACTCTGGGGGTAATTGTTCAAACCATTCACGATCATTGCGGCGCAAAGCGATATCAAGTGACAGGATATTCTCTACTTCGTTACTATGCACCGCTTGATAACGGATCGCTGAACCACCAGCGGAAAAACGATGCAAGAACGCTTTAGCACCCTCCTCCGGCGTACAAGCAAAGAAATCCCCTTCCACCCGGCTAAAATATTCTTCCAACCAGCTTCTGGCCTCTTCAATCCCATCACCTGACATTTTTAATATCAAATGGTGCTCAAAACGATTACGATATTCTTTCAAACGCTTAGGCAAGTGAGAGGAAAGTAAACGACTTAACCCCTGCATAATGCGATCGATAAGATTGACAGGTAAAAATGAAATTCGGTTGAAAATAGCGTCCATTCTCCCTTTCAAAGTAAAATAAGCCGGCATCTTATCCGTGCCAAGCTTATCAATCATGATGAAAGTATCTTTACCGTAAGTTTCCGCAATATCGAAAATATCCCGGTGCATATATTCACCCGCCACCGGTAAATTATGAAAATTTGCTAATATATGACGACGCAATTCCGTCAATACGCCAGTTTGGTTGGTACCGATATAAAATACTTGAGACAAAGGTTCTGCCGGAAAAGTATCGAGCCGGACAGCAAACACAACCAACTTACCCGCACAACCTGAAGCTTCAAATAAACGGCGCTCGTCAGAATTAAAACGAGATGGAGTATCAGCATCTACGTCACGTACTCGTTGGGCATATTCATGATCAGATGCTTTACGCTGACCCTGTTCTACATCCTGATCACTGTAACGCTGTTCTTCCAGACAAGAGAGAATCTCTTCTGGTGTTTCTCCCAAATAGATACCCAGATGATTAATTAATTCTGGCTTACCACACTCATTAACACGTCCATATAATGCCATTTCGGTATAAGCCGGCCCACGATGAACTAAAGAACCTCCTGAGTTATTACAGATGCCCCCAATCACAGAAGCGCCAATACAGGAAGAACCGATAACTGAATGTGGTTCACGTCCCAGCGGCTTGAGCGCCCGTTCAAGTTGCCATAATGTACTGCCAGGTAATGCAACTACCTGATTACACTGTTTTAAAATCTGAATTTTATTCATGCGCAGCGTGCTAATAATGACTATGTCACGATCGTAATCCTTACCATTCGGGGTAGAACCTTCAGTTATACCCGTGTTGGCCGCCTGCATTAAAATGATTTTATCTGCTTCAACGCAGACCTTAAACACACGCCACTGTTCCACCAGCGAGCCGGGAAACACAACGGCTAAAGCATCTCCCTGGCCGGAGCGAAAGCCTTTACGATAACGTTCAGTTTTATGGGGAGCAGTCAGGATATGAGATTTACCGACAATATTGGTCAGGGTAGTAATGAGTTGCTGATTTTGAGAGGTCTTTGCATCATTCATAGTCTCTTCCTTAATATACAATTACCTCTCAGAGCATAGATTGTTTTTCTTCGCTTACCGTTGAAATTTTTCTTATCTGTAAGCGACCTCGCTGTTTTTTTTCTTAAGCTCCTTTTCCTTAACTATTACGGTAAAATTAGCAACATAGTAAAAATAATGGCGCCAAATTCGGCGCCATTATTCTTTTGCTAAATATTAAACCATTTCAGAGCATTGAGGCATCGGCTGACGGAAGCGACGGGTCAGGAATACCATATAAACCAGACCAATTGCTCCCCAAGTTAGCCCCAATTCCATAGAACTTTGCTCCAGATTCATCCATAGTACGCTAACAGTACAAGCACCTATCACAGGTAATATCAAGAAATTAATGATATCTTTTAATGTACGGTTACGACATTCACGGATATAGAATTGAGAAATGACTGATAAGTTTACAAAGGTGAACGCTATCAACGCACCAAAGTTAATCAGAGCTGTTGCAGTAACCAGATCAAAGGTAATCGCAGATAACCCTATGGTGCCTACCAACAATACGTTGATTATCGGAGTCCGCCATTTTGGATGAACATAGCCAAATATTTTCTCAGGAAATACACCATCGCGCCCCATAACATAGAGCAAACGGGAAACCCCCGCGTGAGCCGCCATACCAGAAGCCAAAACAGTGACACAAGAGAACACCAAAATAATGGATTGGAACAGGGTACCTGCTACATACAGCATAATTTCTGGCTGAGATTCATCCGGGTTCTTGAACCGAGAAATATCCGGAAAATAGAGCTGCAAGAAATAAGAAACCGCAATGAAGATAACACCACCGATTAATACTGTCAGGAAAATCGCTTTCGGAATCACCTTACCAGCATTCGGAGTCTCTTCGGACAACGAACTAATGCCATCAAACCCTAGAAATGAGAAGCACAAAATCGTCGCCCCAGTAATCATTGGGATCAAATGGGCATCTTCAGAAACGAATGGTTTCGCATTCCATAAAGTTCCTACTCCTTCCCCGTTGTACACACCGTGGATCAGTAAACCCACAAATACGACCATAATGGCCACCTGAACAATAACAATAGCCGTGTTGAGATTAGCAACAACGTTAATGCCACGCAGGTTAAAGGCTGTCATCAGTAATGCAAAACCCACAACGAAGATCCACGGATCTACGCTAGGAAAAATGGCCTGAAGATAAATTTTCGCTAACAAGATATTAATCATCGGCATGAACATATAGTCCAATAGCGATGACCAACCCACCATAAAGCCAACATGCGGACTAATGGATTTTTGTGCATAAGTATATGCAGATCCAGCAGAAGGGAAACGTTTTACCAACTTCCCGTAGCTCACGGCGGTAAACAGAATTGCGATCAAAGCAATAGCGTAGGATGTCGCTACGTGACCGTTAGTCAAACCAGAAACAATACCGAAAGTATCAAAGATAGTCATAGGTTGCAGATAAGCAAGACCCATCATCACTACCTGAACCAAGGTCAGTGTTTTTCTGAGCTGAACACGATTGTTAGCACCAGTCTGGTTAGTGCCTAGTGTGATTACAGTATTATGAGTCATGAGCAAAACCTCCCATAACTCCGATTCGTGTTATGACACTACTTAATCGATAGTTACTGGGAAGACTTCGCTTCTGCCTATAGGCAGTAGAATTAGAGGCTGGATTATATGCAGAGCTCAATGCTCCATAGTCATCGATGCAGCAGCATGTGCCAATTGGCACAAGTGCGAAAGGAAATAATTGCTCCATATTAGCGTTCCTCATTACGGCAACCGATTCTCATTGCGGTTGATCGTGGGCCAATTATCTATCCGGCTCAGAGTCCGGCCTCTGGTATAGTAAAAAATAAGTCAAAGCAAAAAAAATAACCGACGCATATAAACGCATCAGTTATTCTCTAGTGGGCGAATTCTGCACTTGAAGACCTGAAATAGCAATACTCACCACACTAAAAGTTCATTATTTTTTACCACACTCATTGATGACGCTATGGAATTTGACGGTGTCATATACATTTCTTTGATATGGCTAAGTTTTAACACAACACAAAACGGATTTCTATTCAGTTTTACAGGTATAAGCAAAAAACAAAAATCCTCCTTGTCAGCGACAAACAAGGAGGATTATAAAACAGTTAGTTAGAACGCATTATCAAAAGTCGTAATTAATACCAATGTTATAACGACGACCATCCAATACTATATCATGGGTGTCTTCAGTCACTTGTTTTTCAAACACATTATATACCCCCCCTACCAAGCGTAAACCTTCAGCCAGATAATAGCTGACACCGATATCCACAAAGGTATAAGACGGTGTTCCTGTCCCCATAGAGGTACGTGATAAATAATTCGACGTTTTGCCACGGTAGTTAACACGCGCCCAAGTTTGCATTTCTGGTAAAACCTGCCAGTTTAAGGTTGCATTCACCATATGTTTAGGCATCTTATTCAAAGGCTTCCCTTTGAAGTTACCGCTCTTTTGCTCAGAATCAGTATACGTATAGTTTGCAGCCAATACCCAGTTATCAACAATATCCCAGTTCATCGTCGCTTCTACACCACGCATATTGGCTTTATCAATGTTCACACGGTCACTGATAAATTTATAAGCAGTGCCATCAATAACACATTTACCCTGAGATTTACCACTTGGATCGGTACAACGACGTAATTCAGTAATTTTATCTTTAAATTCAGTGTTGAATATTGTTAAACCGACATTAAAGTTATCCCGATTGTTCCAGATAACACCAATTTCCTGATTGAAGCTCTTCTCCGGTTTCAAATCCGGATTACCGACGATAATCGCTGGATCACCACCGCCACCCGTAATCTGCCCCCAATTAGATGCTGCCTGACGTAATTCTGGTGAACGATATCCTGTAGAAACGCCTCCTTTAATCGTCCATTGCTCATCAACATGCCATACACCGTACAAACGTGGAGTCCAATGGTCACCGAAGTTTTCGTCTTTATCCATGCGGATACCACCGGTCAGAGCAAAGTCATTGGTCATTTGCCATTCATCTTCAGCAAATAACGCCCAACTCCAACGGTTCAGCTTATTGATATTTTTAGCAGAAGCTAATTGATTCCCTTCATCGCGTAAATCTTCATAACGATACTGACCACCTATACTCAATGAATGATCATCCAACATAAACACTGTATGAGTATTGAACAAATTATCGTAATATTTCATATCACGACCAGGATTACGTGATTCATCACGCTGGAAGTACGTTGTCGACGTTCCAAAATCGTAAACGCCATTATGGGTGATAGAGTAATTATTTCTTTTATATCGACTTTCACTATTACCTGGAGATCGCCAACTACTTGTCTTTGTTTTCCCTACAGTAGAATCACGATCTTGCTCATAACGTCCCGCTTCAAAATCAAAAGTATTCTGCTCATCGGGAGTGAAAGAGAAAGTGGCTGAACCATTACGCATTTCCTGTTTGTTAAACCCACCGATAAATTTATCTTCATTACGGTGAGAATACAGGCCGCTCACTTTCAGCCCTAATAATCCATCAATAATTGGACCTGAAGTATACACACTACTCTGATGACTATTACCTGATTTAGAACGCTCCTGCAAAGTGCCATCAGCGCGGAAGCTGGTTTTCCACTCTTTCTGTGCCTTACGGGTAATGATGTTAATCACCCCTCCCATCGCATCAGAACCATAAAGAGAAGACATAGGACCACGAACAACCTCGATACGTTCTATCGCGGCCAATGGCGGCAACCACCCCTGTTCAATCCCCGAATTATCACGGTTTGGACGAGTACCACGGGTATCAACACGCTTACCATCAACCAGAATCATTGTATATTGAGACGCCATACCGCGAATACTGATGTCACTACTGCTAGCACCACCTGTAACAACGACACCTGGCACATCTTTCAGTGCATCAGTCACATCACGATAAGCCTTAGTTTCCAATTGTTCACGGCTCACCACAGAAATAGACGCTGGCGCATCTTCAATTTTCTGTTGAAAACCAGCTGCCGTAGTGACAAGAATAGTGTCATTACTGCTACTAGCCGCAAAAACTGAGCCAGATGAGATTGCAGCAATAATACCTAACGCGATTTTTCTTTGATTAAAAACACCCATTCCCGATTCTCCAAGAGATATAATTACACTTTATTTATCTATAAAAATGGATAATCAACATGTGCTCAAATAACGAGGATAAAATATTTACCTCTGTGTAGTTTTATTATTTTTCTTATATCTTATTGCTATAAGACATAAGACAATATTTTTTATTAATTACAACAATCCATCTTATTAACTTATTCCATTTACTATTCTTCACAGTAAAGAATGAATCTCAGCATTAACCAGACAAAAGCTGTAGCTTTCAAATATGGCTTAGCTTTTAAATACACAGTAATACAAGGTAAATAAACCACTCCTCATATACGACAATGCACGTTCTGATTTTTGTGCGCATTCTGCGCCTACGCTTTATTAAAAATATAGTTTAAACAATAAGTTAAAATGAATTTTCACTCACTAGCTTTGAAACCAATCCATCAACTAATACCTGAGGAATACCCTGAGAACAACGTTCAATTCTGCCTTTGACACCATAAACCTGTGCCAGACTATCTGGCGTAATAACCTGCTCAGGAGTTCCCTCGGCAATTAAATGCCCTTTTTGCAACATTAATACATGGTCACCATGACGCAAAGCGATATTAATATCATGCACAACAACCACAGTAATAATATTCCGCTGATAAGTTTCTTGTGCCACCAAAGCCATTACGTGATATTGATAATTTAAATCCAGCGCACTAAGTGGTTCATCTAATAATAATAATGCTGGTTTACGAATTAACGATTGTGCCAATCCGACTAATTGTTTTTGACCGCCAGATAACTGATCTAAATAACATAACGCCAGGTGCTCAATCCCCAACTGACGTAACAGCAACATCACTTCTTCTTCGCTGGTTTCAGAATGACGCCCTCCGGATGCCCGTTGAGCAACGATAATCGACTCCAGTACATGCAAATGAACACCAGCAGGTAAGCTTTGTGGTAAATAAACCACATTTTCCGATCGCTGGACAAAACTCATCTTCATCAAATCTTGACCATCAAGCCAAAGCTGGCCTCTTGCACGATTTAAACCAGCCAAAGAACGCAAAAGTGTTGATTTACCGCTACCATTTGGCCCCAACAATACTGTAATTTTCCCACGAGGCAACGGAGCAACATTCAGATTTTCAATAACCGAATGTTTCGGATAACCTGCAAAAAAATTGTTAATGGTTAATCCCGGATTCATATATTCGCCCTATTACGTAAGATTATGCTAAGGAAGAATGGAACCCCAACTAACGCAGTAACGATCCCAACCGGAATAACAACACCCGGGATCAAGTTTTTCGAGGCGATGGACGCCATAGACAGCACCAGTGCACCAATCAAGGCACTGGCTGGCAAATAGAAACGATGATCTTCACCAAACATCATGCGGGCAATATGTGGCGCAATTAAACCGATAAAGGCAATTGGCCCAACAAATGCAACTGCTAAAGCGGCAAGAACACTGATACGCAATAATGTCCCCAAGCGCAGACGACGAACATCAATACCAAAACTGATTGCACGATCTTCACCCAAGCGCAGCGCTGTCAGCTTCCAAGAATTCATCATTGAAATAGGAAAAACGGCGGCAAACACCAACAACATAACACCCAGTTTTATCCAGGTTGCTCTGGCAAGGCTACCCATTGTCCAAAGTACCAGCCCCTGAAGGGTATCTTCCGTTGCAATAAACTGCATCATGGAAACCAATGCTTCAAAGGTAAAGACTAATGCAATGCCAAATAATACAACCCCAGACGTAGCAACTCGTGTCCAACGAGTAATCGTATCCAGCACCAATGCGGCCAACAAGGCGAAAATAAAAGCATTCGCAGAAATGAACCATTGATCAGGCACGCCTGGAATACCAATACCAGATACAATCGCCAACGCAGCACCAAATGCAGCCGCTTGGGCAACCCCTAAAGTAGAGGGACTGGCTAATGGGTTATTTAAGATCGTCTGCATTTCCGCGCCAGCCAGCCCGAGGGACAGGCCAATCACTACCGCCATCAGGGCATAGGGTAAACGGATATCCCAAACAATTACCCGTGTACCCGCATCCACACTCTCTGGCGATACTAAAGTCTGCCAGAGAGATGACAAAGATAAACCTGATGGACCTATCGTAAAATCTAATACCAGTGAAACACCAATAATCAGCACGATGAAGACCATCATCACAATACGGCGGCGTAAAATATATTGGTAATGGGCTTTTACACTGCTGTCATCTAATTGTTGTTTCACCATTGGCATCGGCTCGGTAGTGGCACTCATTATTCCCGTTACCTGACTTACTGATTATTTTTCACTGATCCAATAAACCCCTGATGGATCAACTGCCAGGAATTTACTGTGTAATTCATTCAGTGTCTTCTGCGGATCTAAATCTGTAAATTTTTCAGGATAGAACCATTTAGCAAATACCTGAGTCGCTACCACATTATATGGAGAGTTGTAGTAGTTATGCCAAATCGCATAGTCTCTGCCCTCTTTGACCGCAGTCAACGAGCTAATACCTTTACGTTCAGTCATTTGTTTCAGACTGGCTTTTGCTAGTTCAGGCGTAGATTGCGCTCCCAGTTTTACGCCAGGTTCATTACTGTCTGGCGCTTTTGCCCCACTAGCAATGTAAATATAAGGGTCAACTGCAATAATTTTTTCGAGGTTCATATTACCAAGCGCGCCTGGCAGAACACCTTTAGCAATGTTTTTACCACCAGCCAAATCAATAAAGTTACCCATATTGCCATCACCGGCAGTCGCACAGCAATCTTCAAAAGCACCTGCTCTCAAATCGATAAGTACTGTTGGTTTTTTCTTTTCCGGGATTTTATTGGTGATATCAGTCACCAGTTTTACATTTTTCTCGTAAAAATCGGCATATTCTGCCGCTTGTTTTTCACGATTTAGTACTTTACCTAGCATACGAATGCTCGGCAGAGTATTCTTTAACGGCTCAGTACGAAAATCAACAAATACCACCGGAATACCTGCCTTTTCAAGTTGGGCGACCAGTTCGCTGTTTTTACCAGGACCATGACCAGACAAGCCAAAAATGGCGATATCCGGATTTAGGGTTAACACTTTTTCAGAGCTGACACTATCAGCACTGGTGTTACCAATCAAAGGAACCTTATCAATCTCAGGGAATTTAGCTTTATAGACGGCGTAAGACTGTGGGTCCAGTTTGCGGAAATCACCTTGCCAACCCGCAATACGGGCCAGTGGTTTATCACCTTCAAGTAAAGCGATAGCGTGGAACAAACGGCCTTCGCCCAACAAAATACGATTTACATTCTCAGGAACTTCAACAGTACGACCAACTATATCGGTGACCGTTTCAGCCCATGATGCGAAGCTTGCCATGACTGCCGAACCCGCTAACAGGCCGACACTGATACTCTTTGCTATGGATCGCGACATAAATTTCATTTTGTTAGCCCTTTCATATTAATAATTATGGTACTAACAATAGGACAAATGAGAATACTTATCAATATGATCTACACAATTTTTGGTAAATTACGTGATTAATTGTATGAATTAACGCTATGAAAAATAAAAAATACCTATTTGATCACAAAATGAGTGTATTCTTTTAATTTCTTATCAAAAACGGCTTATCTACTCAAATAAATAAAACATTAAGATAATAATAAATTAATCGTGAATCGAATTAAAAAAACCATAAAACCAAGCCGGTAGGAATTTTTTCAAAGATTCCTACCGGCCTGTTAAGCACGATTTAACGTATTTACATTCACTGATTCGCGATATCAGGAAATTTCATCTCGCTATATTTGATAAAGTGAGTTTTCCTAACTAATTTGTAACCAAACCAAATCAACAGGAATAATGGAATACCAATATAAGTTGCAGTTACACCATACCAGTCAATTTTTTCTTGTAGAAATGCCTGATAATTCTGTCCTAATGTGATGGTTAGACACAAAACAAACGCAAAGATTGGGCCAACCGGGAAAAATCCTGAACGATAAGGTAATTTACTTAAATCCAACCCCTGAGCTACATAACCACGGCGGAAACGATAATGGCTAATAGCAATCCCCAACCATGCAATAAAACCGGTCATCCCAGAAGTATTCAACAACCACAGATAGACGGTCTGGTTACCGTACATTGAACTGAGGAAACACAACGCAGCAACCACTGTCGTTGCATACAAGGCATTACGTGGTACACCACCTTTGGATAATTTGCCAAAAATCCTCGGTGCTTTACCCTCTTTTGCCAATGTGAACAACATACGAGTCGATGCATACATACCTGAATTACCCGCAGACAACACAGCCGTCAAAATAACCGCATTCATCATAGCTGCGGCGGATAACAAACCAGCGTTTTCAAATACCAACGTAAACGGACTAACACTAATATCACCGACCTCATTACGCAGTAGGCTTGGATCAGTATAAGGAACAATCAAACTGATAATCAGGATCGCAAAAATATAGAATAGCAGAATACGCCAAAATACCTTACGTACAGCACTGGGAACATTTTTTGCCGGATCTTTTGACTCACCCGCCGCAATGCCAATTAACTCAGTTCCCTGGAAAGAAAACCCAACTATCATTGCCACGCCAATCATGGCAGAGAAACCACCGGCAAAAGGTGCATCACCAATAGTCCAGTTATGCCATCCAGCACCTTCTGCCCCTTTCATGATGCCGGCGATCATCAGTAATCCGACCACAATAAAAACAATAACCGTGCTGACTTTAATTAAAGAGAACCAGTATTCAGCTTCACCAAATCCTTTCACTGAAATAAAATTCAGTAGGAAAATCAGCGCGAGGAATAACGCACTCCAGATCCAACCCGGCATATCCGGCAGCCAATAACCCATGACCAATTGGGCAGCAACCAAATCCACCGCAATAGTCACCGCCCAGTTGTACCAGTAGTTCCAACCCAGAGCGAAACCAAACCCTTCTTCAACATATTTGGAACCGTAAGTTGAGAAAGAACCGGAAACGGGCATATAAGCGGCCAGTTCACCCAAACTGGTCATCAGGAAATAAACCATCAAGCCAATTAATGCATAGGAAAGTAATGCTCCGCCAGGCCCTGCTTGTGAAACTGTCGCACCTGAAGCCACGAATAACCCGGTGCCTATTGATCCGCCAACGGCAATCATCGCCAGATGCCGAGCTTTCAATTCACGTCGCAAATGTTGCGTTGCTGGTTTCCGGGAAACACTTTTTTGTTGTTGAGACATTCTGTTCCTGTTAGCTGCAAATAAATCTGATGGCGGATTGTAACAAATCCTCACTATCAAAATAGCGAGGAAGCACTGTTATAAGATACCTTCATAATTTAGAGAAAATTATAAGTAACACAGCTAATTTTGGATTTTAAACAAAACGTAAAATTTACCGGCAGTAACTGAGTAATTTCTGCAGTGCGATAGACATATGCTTTTGCCGATGATGAATCAGGTACAATGTTCTGAAAAGTCTTAATTCTGGCACTCTTAACTCCAGTAAAGTACGATTTTGCAATTGCTCTGCAACGACACGTCTGGACAAACAACTGATGCCCATACCAAATTTGACCGCATGTTTTATCGCTTCAGAATTTCCCAATTCCATCAAAATCTTGAACCCAGGTAAATGGACAAACAACAGATGATCCAGCACTTCTCTTGTACCCGATCCCCTCTCCCTTAATATCCATGATGCCTTAACTAAATCATCCAATTTTAGATCCTGTTTAGCTAGCGGATTTTCAGGAGAAGAAAAAATAACCAACTCATCCTCCATCCATAGTTGAGTTATCAACTCAGGACTATGACAGGAACCTTCTATCAAACCAAGATCAACACGGAATTCCAGCACAGAATTGATGACATCCTGCGTATTACTGATATTTAACTCTAGCGGCGTATCAGGAAAATCCTGACGATAATTTGCCAGCATTTCCGGCAACATATAATTACCAATGGTGCTACTGGCAGCGATACGTAACGCCCCTAACTCCTGTTTGAATAACTGCTGAATTTCCCCTGCTTGCTCTAGCAATGCCAACGCCTTGGGATAGAGTAGACGACCATGTTCATTCGTCACCAATCGCTTTCCTACCCGATCAAAAAGCTGTACGCCAAGTTGGCTTTCCAGATCCGTTAATGAGGCACTCACCGCGGACTGAGATAGCGCCAATTGCTGAGAGGCTTGCGTCGTTGAACCGCTTTTCAATACCTCAGTAAAAACTTCCAACTGCCTCAATGTGATGTGCATATTGCCCCGCAAAATATGGTGTCAGTCAAAGTTAGCTTGCTTTAATTTTATACGGCAATAGACAACTTAACAAAAATCCACTTTCTTACCAATTTTTTAGATTACATATAAATAAATTATCAATTTTAATGATAAATCAGTCTGCTATATGCTTATGTTTAAAAACATATAAGCAAAGTGAAAAACATCTATGTCTGACATTCGTGCCAAAAAATTCAGCAAACAATCATCTATTCCCGGTATGAAATTAATACTTGGGTTAATATTAGCGGCAATACTTACTGCAATTTCAATATATGCCGGAAATATTCCGTGGTTTATTAATATGGGACTGGGCACATTAACACTAGCGATCCTTGCAGGGATCATTGCCGGTAATACTGTCTATCCTTTACTCAAACCTTATTGTGATGAGGGTATTCATTTCTCAAAACATTATCTTCTGCGGGCAGGTATTATTCTTTATGGCTTCCGTTTGACATTTCAACAAATTGCCGATGTTGGCATTACCGGCCTTCTGATTGATGCTGCTATGTTGTCTTCCACTTTCTTTATTGCAATGTGGCTAGGCAAATCACTCTTTGGATTAGACCAACAAACGGTAATACTGATTGGTGCCGGCAGCAGTATCTGCGGCGCAGCAGCTATTATGGCAACAGAGCCAGTAGTGAATGCCCCCGCCAGTAAAGTTGCTGTTGCGGTATCGACAATTGTCATCTTTGGCACTATCGCTATTTTCATTTATCCGTGGTTTTATCAACTCAATGAGCATTATCAGTGGTTACCACTTACTCAGGAAACTTTCGGCATCTTTACTGGTTCCACCCTTCACGAAGTTGCTCAAGTTGTTGCTATTGGACATGCTATTAGCGATCAAACGGAAAACGCAGCCGTTATCAGTAAAATGATCAGGGTTATGATGTTGGCGCCATTCCTGTTGTTATTATCCCGTTACATTAGCCGTGCCCACACTAAAAATGGCAGAAACCATCAGGAGAAAACACCAATGACTATCCCCTGGTTTGCGGTGATTTTTATTGCAATAGCAGGTCTTAATTCTTTCAATTTACTACCTGCTGCAATAGTTAATTCTCTGATTAATATTGATACTATTATGCTTACTATGGCAATGGGGGCACTGGGTTTAACTACTCATGTGAGTGCCATCCGTCAGGCCGGATTTAAACCCATTTTATTAGCTCTAATTTTGTTTGCATGGCTGATGGCGGGTGGTCTTTTGATCAATCTTGGCATTCAACATCTGTTTGGCTGATCAGAATCCACTCGGAGAAATTTTATTTCAGCAGCATATACCTTATGGATTTCAAGATGCATCGCGACGGCAAGGAAGAGAATCCCCGGGAGCATAGCGAACTATGTGACCGGAGTGAGCGAGTGCAGCCAACAAAGAGGCAACTTGAAAGATAACGGGTATATAACCTTTCCGTACTTAAGGTTCATTGAGTGATTGAACAATGCCATAATGACGTAAAGTAAGAAGGAGAAAAATATGAAATTTGTTGGAGCACATGTCAGCGCTGCCGGTGGAGTTGATCAAGCAGTTATCCGGGCGCACGAACTAAAAGCGACCGCCTTTGCCCTATTTACAAAAAATCAGCGCCAGTGGCATGCTCCACCTTTAGCCGCTGACGTTATCGATAAATTTAAAGAAAATTGTGAACGTTATGGATATGGTAGCCGACAAATTCTCCCTCACGATAGTTATCTGATTAATCTTGGTCACCCAGAAATTGAAGCACTGGAAAAATCCCGACTGGCTTTTATTGATGAGATGCAACGTTGCGAACAATTAGGGATCGATTTATTGAATTTCCATCCTGGCAGCCATCTCAATAAAATAGATGTGGATAAATGCCTGGCGCGTATTGCGGAATCTATCAATATTGCTCTCAATAAAACCCAGGGAGTCATTGCTGTTATCGAAAATACGGCAGGTCAAGGCACTAATCTGGGTTTCAAATTTGAACATCTGGCAGCAATTATTGATGGAGTTGAAGATAAAAACCGAGTGGGTGTCTGTATTGATACCTGTCACGCCTTTGCTGCTGGCTACGATTTACGTACAAACGATGCTTGTAAACAAACTTTTCAACAGTTTGAAAAAATTGTTGGCTTTCAATATTTATGCGGAATGCATTTAAATGATGCCAAAAGTGAATTTGCCAGCCGTGTTGACCGACATCATAGCCTTGGAGAAGGAAATATTGGTAAAACACCTTTCAGTTATATTATGAAAGATGCTCGTTTTGATGGTATTCCACTCATCCTTGAAACAATAAACCCAGATATTTGGCCACAAGAAATTGCCTGGCTGAAATTACAACAAAATTAATTATTCTTTAATTAAAGCATTATCTAACGGGTATCAGTTCAACTTTAGCCATCATGGCAGCTAATTCAGGACGATTGCTGATACCTACATTAGGCTGGCTAACGGCAAGCGCAGATACAGCGGTCGCCAATCGCAACGTATGTTCACTGGATTCCCGCATCAGCAAACCATAAACCAAGCCACCAACCATTGAATCACCAGCCCCAACAGTGCTGACGACTTTACAATGTGGTGGTTTCGCCAACCATGCTCCAGACGCATTAACCCATAATGCTCCCTGCTCACCCAATGATATGACAACATGAGCAATTCCCTGATCCCTAAGTTGATGTGCCGCCATGATGATATCGGATAACTCAGGTAACAGACGCCCCGTCCATACTTCAAGCTCATGGCGATTCGGCTTCACTAACCAAGGGGATGCTTTTAACCCTGCAACCAATGCTTCACGGCTGCTGTCAAAAATAATACAAGGACAAAGCTGACGTAGACAGGCCATCCAGTCGGTAAACGATTCAGCAGAGACACCAGCTGGTAAGCTACCACTAACAATAACCATATCAAACTGTCCAAGCCATGAAAGCGAATCATTAACAAATCCCGACCATTCAGCTTCACCGACATAAAAACCAGTGAAGTTAAAATCTGTCACTTCACCGCTTTCTTCTGTTAATTTGACATTAATCCGTGTTCTGCCTGGTACTAAATGAAAACGATTTACCATACCATTTTCATTGAAGAATTGTTGAAATCCTTCCTGATTTTCCTTACCCAAAAAACCACTCACCGTGACATCAATACCTAAGTCACGCAAAACTTTAGCAACATTATTGCCTTTCCCAGCAGCATGTAGTCCAGCGGCTTGCACTCGGTTGATCGCCCCTTTGACGATTTCCGGGCACAATCCTACCAAATCATAAGCAGGGTTTAGGGTGATAGCGGCAACTCTACGGCTCATATTTACCCGATGTCTCCTAAGTAGATATACCCGTTATCTTTCAAGTTGCCTCTTTGTTGGCTTCGCTCACTCACCCCGGTCACATAGTTAGCTATGCTCCCGGGGATTCGCTCCCTTGCCGTCGCGATCCATCTTGAAATCCATAGGGTATAGTCATCATCATTACTACGCATTTTCAGTTCTATTTATATCACTTTATATCACTAAAATTGAATCGTTTCAGTTAAATTCCGTACTTTATTGATCGTTATTGATCGTTGTCTTAAATTGATTTCCGGATAAGAATAGCATTGAATTTTTCTCAAAAAGAATTGCTAATTTATTGAAATTTAGATGAAAGGAATAAACCAAATGTCTGTCATTGTGGGTGTTGGCGTAGTTATTGTGAACGAATATGGTCAAGTCTTACTCGGAAAACGTAACAGTAAACATGCTCCATACTGGTCAATCTTTGGTGGTCATGTTGATGACGGAGAAACTTTTGAGCAATGTGCAATCCGTGAAATTGAAGAAGAAACGGGTCTGACGATTCAATCACCAAAGGTCTACGGTATTTGTAATAACCTTCAAACTTACCAACAGGAAGGAAAACATACTATTTCAGTATGTTTACTGGCAAAACATCCAGGTGGTGAACCAAAATTGATGGAACCAGAAAAATGTGAACAGTTTATGTGGTGCGATCCCGATAATCTTCCTGAACCTCATTTTGAAGCTAGCCGTAATGCAATAAAAATGTGGCAAGAAAATAAATTTTATTTTACCGAATGAACTAACTTATGTTAGTTCAATTTCAAATAATCCTTTATGACATCTATTTACACTCTATAGACAAAAATGTATCTTTGAGCTAGTACAAAGAAACAATATACCAGCAGGAGTTAATATGTCCATTGAGACACCCCAGAGTTTAAAGCGCCCTCCCATACTGGGTGGTGCAATGATAATTGCCGGAACTGCTGTCGGTGCAGGAATGTTCTCTACTCCTGTGGCAACTTCCGGTGTCTGGTTTACTGGCTCAATTATTCTGCTGGTTTACACATGGGTGTGTATGTATTTTTCCGGCTTGATGATACTAGAAACCAACCTGAACTACCCATCAGGTGCAAGCTTCCATACCATGACTAAAGATTTACTCGGTAAAGGATGGAATGCAATCAATGGCATCTCTATTGCATTCGTACTTTATATATTAACCTACGCCTACATTTCAGCGGGTGGCTCAATTATTGCCCACAATTTTAAAAATATTATTTCGATATCACAGGCAAATGCTGGCTTTATTTTCGCTTTTATCGTTGCATTTATTGTCTGGTTATCGACTCAAGCTGTCGATCGTTTGAGCACAATTTTGATCGGCGGTATGGTTATTACTTTTTTTATGTCGGTTGGCGGCATGTTTACCGAAGTGAAATATGTCATTCTGTTTAATCAGACGGATGCTATATCAAACGACACGACAACAAGTTATATATCTTACGCTTTAGCCGCTCTGCCCTATTTACTCGTTTCATTCGGATATCACGGTAACATCCCAAGTTTAGTAAAATATTATCATAAAGATAGAAAAGCCGTTATTCGCAGCCTGTTATTAGGCACATTAATCGCATTAGCTATTTATATCCTGTGGCAATATGTCATTCAGGGAAATATTCCTCGCGAAGCATTCAAACAGATTATTGCTGATGGCGGGAATATCGGTGATTTATTAAAACACATGGATAATACAACAAACAGCAAAACTGTTCACCAGCTTCTAAATGCCTTCTCTTATATGGCATTAGCAAGCTCATTTCTTGGTGTCTCCTTAGGGCTATTTGATTACATAGCCGATTTTTTCGGTTTTAAAGATAACAACCCCGGCCGGTTAAAATCTGCATTAGTGACATTTATTCCACCAACAGCGCTAGCTTTACTATTCCCCAATGGCTTTCTATATGCCATTGGTTTTGCTGGATTCGCTGCAACCATCTGGGCTGTCATTATTCCAGCACTCATGGCTCGGGCAAGTCGCCAGCGCTTTCCTGAAGCCAGTTACCGAGCGCCAGGAGGGAAATTCCTCATTGGGTTCGTCATTCTGTTTGGTTTGATAAATGCTATAGCTCATATTTTGTCCTCTCTTGATTTATTACCTGTGTATCGTTGATATATAAGACATTCTTACTACAACCCCAATGTAAAAAAACAGTGGGGTTTTTTAATCCCTACTTGCCTAATGTCTTGACTGCGAGTAATTTTGTCGCCGATTATTCTCTTGTAGTTTTATGGAAGGTTACATATGGCTAAAGCCAATGAAATTAAACGCGGTAGCGCCGTCAGTTATAATGGTAAGTTACTGCTGGTTAAAGATATTGATATTCAAGCACCAAGCGCCCGGGGAGCTAGCACATTATATAAAATGCGCTTTACTGATATCCGCACTGGTCAAAAAGTGGAAGAACGCTTCAAAGGCGATGATATCCTTGATACGATCAACCTAACTCGTCGTAGCGTTAACTTTTCCTACATTGATGGCGATGAATATGTTTTCATGGATGATGAAGATTTCACACCTTATCACTTTAAAAAGGAACAAATCGAAGAAGAGTTGTTATTTATTCCTGAAGGTGGCCTGCCTGGTATGCAAGTTCTGACGATAGAGGGGCAAGTCATTGCCCTTGAACTACCACAAACAGTCGATATGGTTATTGAAGAAACAGCCCCTGGAATTAAAGGCGCTTCAGCCAGTGCACGAACAAAACCAGCTAAAATGAGCACCGGACTCACCGTGCAAGTACCTGAATATATCAGTAGCGGGGAAAAAATCCGTATTCATATTGCAGAACGCCGCTATATGGGGCGTTGCGATTAATAATATTGGCTAATTCTGAGTTACCCGGTATAAAACAGGGTAACTCACTTTTTATTTTATTCCATTCATTAAATCAGTCAGCTCCTTTCCATTAACATTTTGGCATAATTTAAATTCCCAAATAAAATATAATGTAAATCTGTCACTCATTCATTTTAGCAATGACAGATAAAATCCCGACTCTTCTTCAATTAAACATTGAATAAATAACATATAAAATTTTTCTTAACATCAATTATAGAAAATTGTAACAACGCCAATTTTCTCTTTTCCTTTTATCCATTTAATCTCTGTTACCCCCATTTGGTGTGGTAAATAAAAATAAATATCATTTTGCAAATCGAGCTTTTGTCGTTGGGTAATCTTATGTCCTTTTCGCCAACAAGTGGTGTCAGCCCAGTTATCACGCCAATCAAAACGACACGGTGATTCAACGATCGCACCAGAAAAGCGAATAACCCCTGTATTTGATGTTGTTTCTGGCTCACTATTGACAAGACCAGAAATTATCAGAAAAAAACAACCCATTATAACCCGAAACATAGACATAAAGCCCCCACCATAAAACAGCATCATTCGCTGCGATTTCCAAAAATGAAATCAATCTAGAAATCGGAAAAATTTATGAGCCTATGTATTGGTAACGGCTATTTTCATTGTTTATTTATGATTTTTAGCGATTAAAACTGATTAAGATATTTATATCTTACAATATTAGAATTATCAGAAGTAATTCTTAATAAATTAAGAATTTACAACCTTAAACACCCCAAGATCACTCAATAAAATCCATAGAATTGAACAGGAATACCAAAGTAAATAAAAAAATGCTGGAAAAAGCACAACAAAGTAGATAAAAACAACAAAAAATTAACTTATGATTAAGAACTGTGACATTATTACTCAATATTTGTTATATTAACCTACATAATTGTAAGTTTAGTTACCACTTATCTTATTTTTAACAAATAGGTCTCCCATGACACGCAGTCACCCATTTGCCATATTTATACTGAACCTGTTAGGTATCACTTTATTTCTCTCCTGGTATTTACCAGAGCATCATGGTTTCTGGCTCAAGATCGACTCTGCAATCTTCTACTTCTTTAATGAGAAATTAACATCAGGCTCAACATTCACAGAATTTGTAGCATTTGTGAATATCAGGGCCTTCGATGTCATTTCACTTTTATGTATGGGATTGCTGTATTACAACACTTTTCGTAAACAGAATTACGATGGCAAACGCAGATTATTCATGATTGGCTTGGTCATGATAATAAGCGCAGTTATACTTAACCAAATCGGTCATCTACTCCCTGTTGTCCGTCCAAGCCCAACATTAACCTTCGATCATATCAATCGTATTAGCGAAATGACCAATCTGGTAACAAAAGATGCATCAGGTGATAGCTTTCCAGGTGATCACGGATTAATGCTCCTGATTTTCAGCTGCTTTATTCTTCGATATATCTCAGGCAGAGCATTCTGTATTGCATTACTCATTATGGTAATATTTGCGTTACCTCGCATCATAGCAGGAGCTCACTGGTTTACTGATATTGCAGTCGGTTCTTTATCTCTGGTGCTAATCGGAACAAGTTGGCTACTATTAACACCATTAAGTGACATAATGATTAACTGGTTGGATAAAAATCTACCGCAAATTGGCCGCCCAATTTAAGATCTTTCCCATAAACTCTTTTTACTGAATCATATCGTGAAGGTATTTAACCTTCCTAATAGTTCATAAAACCCACATAAATTAGCAACACTCCTAATCTCTCCCATTTAGAAATCTAATTTTTTGTAAATTATGTCATTAAATACTCGCCTTTTCCTGATTGTTTCTGTACTCTCGATCTGAATAACATTTATTGTAAATATCGTTATAAAACGTGGCATCAAACGCGTTTTTTCGCCAAGCGCGTTGTTTACTCATTGTTTTTTCTAACACCAGGCTTTGAAGCGTTTGATATTTTTCAATAATAGCGACCAACTAAGGTAAGGATAGCAAGGGAAAACAAAAATAATGGTCAAGTCTCAACCGGCACTGAGATACATTACGCGGCTGATACCCGCGCTGTTCGTAGCGATCACCTTATCCGCGTGCAGCTCACCAGATTCATCAAGGTTTCGTAACACACAAACTGATACGCATGCAGTAAATGGTAAGAACGGCTTCTTACTTCAAGCGTCTCAGGATGAATTCGAAGCACTCGTTCGCAATCTGGACATAAAATCCAAAATTCTTAGCCAATACAATGGCTGGAAAGGGGTTGCCTATCGACTCGGTGGCGATACTAAACGCGGTATAGATTGTTCTGCCTTTGTTCAACGTACTTTCCGTGACCAGTTTGGCATGGAACTACCACGTTCAACATTTGAACAACAAAATATTGGCAAAAAAATCGACCGTTCAAGATTACGCCCTGGCGATTTAGTTTTATTTAAGACAGGTGCCCGTACCAGGCATATTGGCATCTATGTTGGCAATGACCAATTTGTTCATGCCTCTACTAGCAATGGTGTAATCGTTTCCAGGTTAAGCAGTACATACTGGAGCAAACGTTATTATGGTGGTCGCCGGGTCATCAGCAATAGTATGGCACCTAACGGCTAAAAATTTTTCCCTTACCCCCTTGCCCGCAAAAAAGCGCTCCCATTAAAGGAAGCGCTTTTCGCGTTTATACCCGCTATCTTTCAAATTGCCTCTTTATTGGCTGCACTCACTCATCCCGGTCACATAGTTATCTATGCTCTATGCCCCTGGGGATTCGCTTCCTTGCCGTCACGATGCATCTTGAAATCCATAGGGTATATATCAAAATGGATAAAGCGCTGTTATCTTTTCAGCAATGGCAGCGCCAAGTGTCTTCAAACGACACATAACCGCACTTTCGTCTTCACTATTAATAAATAAGCACGGCTGACCTTCCAACTCAATCACAGTGCTTCCAATTTGCATATCAGCAAGTGATTGCTGTAATTTTTGCATAATATTCCACGCAGCCCCGTCTTCGTGGCTGAGTAACTTCAACCCCATCAGGCTGCTTTCTGCATTCACTTCATCAACCGGAAGCGGCTCAACTTTGATACCCACAAAACCGGGTGACCACTTGTAACTTTGCGGCAGCCGATGTACTACCGAAAGCTGAATATTATTCACGAATCATTCCTACCTGAAAGAACATAGATACAAAAGTTAAAGTTAGCGGCTATCTTCAGGTGTTCTACTCGCCAAAACCGAATAACTAACCCCCAAAAAAGGTAAACGAAAAGTTAAATTTGTGTTTATAGTATTACATTAATTCCAAATTTCACCTTAGAAAAAGTGAGATCAATCTCTCATTTCTCATATATTTATACTTTTTTTAAAGAAAACTCAACTAATTTTTATGCAAAAACCCAACTTTATGTTTAATGATTGTTTACATATTTTATTTTTTCAACTCAACACTTTAACATAAAAATCAAATAAGAACTGTAAAAACAAATAGATAACAATGTGTTTTATAAGGTATAATTAATGACAACCTAATGATAACGCCGTTTAATTTTTGTTAATTTAACAAAAATACAACAATGACTTATAATCACTATCAATGCATCAATAACAATTTATTCACACGGCAAAACATTTCGGAATTTCCTTATAGTAAAAAGTTAGCTTCTCAGCTCAACAGGAATATAAAAATCAACAAATACGCAACAGCAATAATAAAAAAATAAACTCCCCTTGCCGTCGCGATGCATCTTGAAATCCATAGGGTATATTATGCATAACCAATTTTTCAATTTTCCTGAATATTCAGGAAAAACATTCTCTTTACTGACATTATCGTTTTTAATGATAATGTTAGTAATACAGAAAATGCAGCTAATACTACAAAGCTATTACAACCTCGTTACTTAACGGCAAATCTTAGAATAACAAAAAATAGCATAATTTTCTGTTCTAATTGGTTATCTTTAATAAATAAGATTAAATCTTACCCCTGTCAATCAAGAATATATCAACGAAAGTAGACATATATTTTAGAATAAAAAAATTTCTCAAAAATCTCACATAAAATTATAACTAGACAACATCATCAAAAATATTTTTCGCTTACCCTAATTTTCTTTTGAAGGAAAAGGCTGCACATGAAAACAGCCTTCTGTTTTTATTTATCGCCGCTTTTTTGCGTATATAATAAGCAACACAGCCAAAGTAACAGATAAAACCATAGAACCAACCATTGGCCAGGCATTACGTGCAGGTAACATAGCAAGTAATATACCAACCAAAGCACTAATACCAAAACGAACTGTACCTGCCAATGAAGATACAGTTCCGGCCATATGTGGATAATCATCTAAAACCACTGCCATGACATTGGATGTAATCATTGCAATACCACATACATAAGCTGCAATACCGATGACCAGAGCAATAAAGCCAAAATCGAGCGCGGTAGACAGTAACAACCAGATCCCCATCATAAACTGCACACTCAAACCAAAATACATCATCTTCAACGCACCAAAACGCCGGACATAGCGACTATTTATTGTCGTCATCACAAACAGAAATACGATGTTAAGCGCAAAGTAATAACCAAAGTTCTGGGGCGAAACACCATTCAACTCAATATAAACAAATGGCCCTGCACTGAGAAAAGAGAACATTCCTGCAAATGAAAAACCGCTGGCAAGCATGTAGCAAAATACACGACGCTGGCGAAATAACATAATAAACTGGCTTACGGTTGTACGAAGATGAAATTTTTGTCTTTTTTCTTTTGGCAACGTCTCTCTTATAAAGAAAGCGACAAGGAATACAGCAATAACAGAAGCCACCGCAATACTCCAGAAAATCGCATGCCAGGTGAACCAAATCATTATCATGCCACCAAGAATTGGAGCAATTAATGGGGCAATAGTCATTACCAATATCACAAAAGACATGCTACGCGAGAATTCGTCTTTGGTGAACAGATCTCGCATTAGCGCATTAATGACAACACCCGCTGCGGCGGCGGAGAATCCATGCAAAAAGCGCATATAAATAAAATCATCGATATTCTGAACCATTGCACACGCAGCTGAAGCTAGAGCAAATACAGTAACCCCACCCAGAATAACCGGCTTACGCCCCAAACTGTCAGCCATTGGACCATATACCATCTGACCGATGGCAAAACCAAGAATATAACTGCTCAGCGTCATCTGAACCTGTCCGTTATCTACACCGAAATCCTCGGCAACAGTCGGCAAACTCGGCAAATACATATCAATGGCAAGGGGCATTAACATAGAAAGTAGCCCAAGGATTAAAATCAGTCCCAAATAGGATGATCGTTGTTGTTGCACGTATATTGCTCCAATAATTTAAAATAATTAACTAAAACCAGAATTAAAGAAGAGTGACACTGGCAATTTCTTGCTCAGTTAATGATCGGTACTCTCCTGGCTCCAGTTCAGGAGCTAAAATGATTTCACCGATTCGCTCACGATGAAGCGAGGTTACCCGATTACCTACCGCTGCAAACATACGTTTTACCTGATGATAACGCCCTTCACTAATCGTCAGACGGGCTACTTGAGGCTCCAGAATTTCCAGCTGGGCAGGTTTTGTCACTGTTTTTTCACCATTAAGTTGCACACCTGCAAGAAATTTATCTGCCGTCTCTGCTGCAACTGGACATTCAAGTGTGACTAGATATGTTTTTTTACAATGATGTTTCGGGGAAGTAATACGGTGAGACCATTGGCCATCATCAGTTAACAAAACCAGACCCGTAGTATCCATATCCAACCTACCCGCAGTATGTAATTTATGCGCTACCGGCTCATCAATAAAATAGAGCACCGTTGGATTTATCGGATCATCGGTGGAACAGACATACCCCTGTGGTTTATTTAGCATAAAATAACGAGGCCCTTGCTGCTGTTCCAATAATGAACCATCAAACATGACCTGTTGCTCTGGAGTTAATTTATAAGCTCCCGTTTTTACAATCTCATCATCAACAGTGATACGCCCCGCACGCAACTCGCGCCCTACGTCATTCCGGCTGATACCAAGCTGTTGTGACAAAAATTTATCCAATCGCATGGATGAAGACACCTATATTAATTAATTTAAAAATGAACGTGATCCTCTACTATTTTGGCACTACCTCGGCACTACAACACCGAACCACCAAAAAAGAAGATGTGAAATGAACCCAAAAGATTTCAAAGCTAATCATAACTATGTTTACTATAAACAACAATTATCTATTTGTTATAACCAGTTATAGTTTCACACAATCAGATAATTATCTTACCTTGACTTCCGCCCACAGCAAATTGATAAGAAAAATGTTACTCTTTTACGAATATTTTTCTGTTGCGGAACGATTATGATTTTTACTTTACGTCCCTATCAGCAAGAAGCCGTGGATGCCACTATTAATCATTTCCGGCACCATCATGAGCCTGCGGTCATTGTATTACCAACTGGAGCAGGTAAAAGCCTAGTTATTGCTGAACTAGCAAAGTTAGCTCATGGGAAAGTATTAGTATTAGCGCATGTAAAAGAATTAGTTGCACAGAACTACAGCAAATATTGCGCATACGGTTTACCAGCAGATATTTTTTCCGCGGGATTGCAGCAGAAGCAAAGCACAGGCAAGGTGGTGTTTGGCAGTGTACAATCTGTTGCCCGTAATCTTGAATATTTTGACAATCAATTCTCTTTGCTGATAATTGATGAATGCCACCGTATTAGTGATGATGAAAACAGCCAATATCAGCAAATTATTCATCACCTTCGGCAAAATAACCCGCAGCTACGTATTCTTGGCTTAACAGCAACACCCTACAGACTGGCTATCGGCTGGATATATCAATATCACTATCACGGGATGATCCGTGGTGATGAAAACTGTTTTTTCCGTGATTGCATCTATGAATTGCCCCTGCGTTATATGATTAAACACGGTTTCCTGGTGCCCCCAAAGCGGCTAGACATGCCAGTTATGCAATATGATTTCAGTCAAGTCCGCTCCAGTCAGCAAGGTATCTTCAATAAAACTGATTTAAATCACGAAATTAAACGACAAAAACGCATCACGCCTCATATTATAAAACAAGTCATTGAATATTCCGCTGATCGCAAAGGCGTTATGCTTTTTGCTGCAACTGTCGAACATGCCAAAGAAATTTTTCAATTACTCCCTTCCGGCCAAGCTGCATTAGTCAGCGCCGATACATCAACCGCTGATCGTGATCTATTTATCGAAGCCTTTAAAACTCAGCAATTGCGCTATATGGTTAACGTCGCTGTATTGACAACTGGATTTGACGCTCCCCATGTTGATCTGATAGCTATTTTGCGCCCTACTGAATCCGTCAGTTTATATCAGCAAATTATCGGTCGGGGTTTACGATTATTTCCCGGCAAAAAAGATTGCCTAATTCTCGATTATGCAGGAAATCCTCACGATCTCTACACACCAGAAGTTGGCAGCAATAAACCGGATAAACAGAGCCAACCGGTTCAAGTATTCTGCCCTATCTGTAACTTCGCTAATCTATTTTGGGGAAAATGCACCTCCGACGGTGAAATTATTGAACACTTCGGCCGCCGCTGTCAGGGTTGGGAAAAGGATCAATGCGGCAAACGCCATCAATGTGAGTTCCGCTTTCGTTTTAAACTCTGCCCTCATTGCAATGCAGAAAATGATATTGCAGCGCGGCGTTGCCACAGTTGCCAGGAAGTGCTGGTTGATCCCGACGATATGTTGAAAGCCGCATTGAAGCTCAAAGATGCACTGGTACTACGTTGTGGTGGCATGCAACTCATCTCTGAAACTGACAGTAAAGGCGAATGTCTGAAAATCATCTATTACGATGAAGATGGTGCTGATGTTTCGGAACGCTTTCGGCTGACAACCCCTGCCCAACGACTAGCCTTTGAGCACCAATTTCTCCGTCAGCATCAACGTGCCCCGGCAATACCTTTTGACTGGAAAACCGCCTCAGATATCGTTCGCCGGCAATCTTTATTACGCCATCCAGATTTTGTTGTCGCCCGTAAAAAAGGCCGATTCTGGCAAATTCGTGAAAAGATCTTTAATTACCAAGGGCGTTTTCGACGAGCAGATGAATTGTATTAAAATGAATTGTATTAATAGGTTCAGATTAACCTATTCCATTTGCTGTAACTGCCATTTTTCGCTAGAATGCCGCCCGCTTAACACGGTGTTACTATGTTAAATGTTAAGCCAAATCTCGAACCTGCCGCTGGGTCGCCTGTAGCAGGATTTATTTTCTTCTTGAAGAGAAAAAATAATGTTTACTATTAATGCAGAAGTACGTAAAGAGCAGGGCAAAGGTGCGAGCCGCCGCCTGCGCAGAACTAACAAGTTCCCAGCTATCGTATACGGTGGCAACCAAGAGCCAGTTTCTATTGAACTGAATCATGATCTGGTTATCAATATGGAACACCAAGCTGAATTTTATAGCGAAGTTCTGACCTTGGTTATCGACGGTAAAGAGACTAAAGTTAAAGTGCAGGCTGTACAGCGCCATCCGTTTAAGCCAAAACTGGCGCACATTGACTTCCTGCGTGCTTAATTAGCCACAGCCGAGCTTTTCGGGACGCCGAGTAAATAACGCCGCATTTGCGGCGTTATTTATTTCTTAGCATCAATGACCACCACTATGACGCTGTAACTGATCTCGTAAATTTGGCGGCGTGCCTTTAATAGTTAAAGTATCCGTTGCCGGATCCCAAAAAATTCTTTCACCAAATAACATCGCATCAAAATTGATTGTTAATCCGCCACCACTACCGGCAAATTTAGTCAACTGGCGTAACGTACTGCGATCTGCTGGGAAACTCTCTTCCAGCTCATATCCTTGTTCCTGAGAAAACTGCTGAAAATTCTGTTCTCCAAACGAGGGTAATGCCTGAGACAACGCCTTAATTTCTATTTCCTCTCCCGCCTGCAATTGTTCATTACAATAGCTGTATACTTGCTGACGATAGGCTTGACGCTCATTCTTATCAAGCTCACCAGATTCACAATAATCATCAACTGCTTGTAGCAATCCTTTATTCTGAACTTTAGCATTCATACCTTCACTAGCAGCGAGAAAATCCATAAAGAAATCTGAAACTTTACGCCCTACTCGACCTTTCAGGAATGTTAAATAACGGCTTGATTCAGGATTAGCTTCCCACTCCGTCAAATCTATACGAGCAACAATATCAGCATGAGGAATATCCAGATAATGCGTAGTATTTAAA
This sequence comes from Photorhabdus sp. RM71S, assembly GCF_042879355.1. Taxonomy (NCBI): domain Bacteria; kingdom Pseudomonadati; phylum Pseudomonadota; class Gammaproteobacteria; order Enterobacterales; family Morganellaceae; genus Photorhabdus; species Photorhabdus sp. RM71S. The sequence goes on from NZ_JBHFKV010000015.1 coordinate 61,210, forward strand.
TCCAGATTATCGTTAACAGACATACTGTTACAGCTATTAAGTACGGCAATCAATAAATACTCTACTGCCAGATAGCGATACTGACAAAACAGGACCGTCCCTCCCTCGGCAAACGGATATTTTGCCAGTTCATCCCTCAAACGTGCCATTGCTGCACGACTGAACCCAAGAAAATCTTCATCACCTTTACGCTGATGTCTGAGTGCTTCTGCCAATTCACTTTCTTCATTAAATAAGCCGTAAGCTTTACTTTTTGCGCTGTATACTCGGTGTAATTCAGCCATCATATCTTCCACCACTTGATCGGTGGCGAGCAAAGAATCACGCAACACGACATCTAATGTCTGTTCATCACGCTTGATTAATTGATGCAAGGCAATCTGGTCTATTTGCAGACTCATTCTTTCTACTCCTTTCGGCTGACTTCACGCATTTTTAAACACGCATTCAAACACCGATAACAAACGACTGCAATAAAAAAACCCCAAAAGAAAATAACATTTCATCATCTGCCACCAACTATAATTTGCTGACAGATATCAAAAAATTGCTAAAAATAGGCTATTACTGCAACATAATCTTAACCGTAAATTAATTTGCCACAAAAGAGCAGAAAATCACGCATCTATACGGTAAGATAATGTGCTTTGTTAGTTTAGGAAGTTTAAATCTATGCCACAGTCATCTCGTTACAGTGACGAACACGTTGAACGTTTATTAACAGAACTCGTCAGTGTTCTGGAAAGAAACCGTACCCCGACAGACCTTTCTCTAATGGTGCTGGGCAATATGGTGACAAATTTAATCAATACGAGTATATCTCCTGCACAGCGCAGACATATTGCTGACTCGTTTGCACACGCGCTTAAATCTTCTGTAAACGAAGATAAAGCCCATTAATTTTTAACTAAAGACCACAACGTAAACAAAATATGGTGACTAGCCGTCAGCGTTATCGTGAAAAAGTTTCCCAGATGATTAGCTGGGGGCACTGGTTTGCCCTGTTTAACATCCTGCTCAGTCTTGGACTGGGTAGTCGTTATCTGTTTGTTTCTGACTGGCCGGGTTCACTATTCGGTCGTGTTTATGCTCTGGCTAGTTGGCTGGGGCACTTTAGTTTTATTGTTTTTGCTGCTTATTTGCTGGTTCTGTTTCCACTGACATTTATTTCCATGTCGCAGCGCCTGCTCAGGTTTCTTTCAGCCATTTTCGCTACTGCCGGACTGACACTGTTAATATTCGATATTGCCATATACAACCGTTTCCACCTTCACCTTACACCTTTAGTTTGGGATTTAGTCATCAATCCTGATCAAGGGGAACTGGCGCGAGAATGGCAGCTAATGTTCATCTGTATCCCGGTCATTTTTCTGATACAGATGTTATTTGGCACCTGGAGTTGGCAGAAACTACGCAGCCTGAATCGGCAACGATTTGGTAAGCCACTGGCTGCTGTCCTTATTTTGGCCTTTGTCGCTTCCCATCTGATGTATATCTGGGCTGACGCTAATTTTTATCGTCCGATCACCATGCAACGTTCCAACCTACCGCTCTCCTATCCAATGACAGCGCGTAAATTTCTTGAAAAACATGGTTTGCTGGATCAACAAGAATATCAGCGCCGCCTTATGCAACAGGGTGATCCTGCTGCGCTGACAGTGGAATATCCACTTAATGATCTGACTTATCTGAATAAAGGAAGCGGATACAATCTGTTAATACTGGTAGCTGATAAGCTGGATAATGAAGATATTACCGAGAATATGCCTGTGCTCTCTCATTTCAGAGAAACCAACATTCAGTTTAATCAACATTTCAGCACCGGGATTCAAAATGATACTGCCTTATTCGGGTTGTTTTATGGCATTTCTTCTGGTTATCTGGATGGAATACTGGCTGGACGTAAATCATCAGCGCTGATTAATGCCCTGACTCATCACGGATATCAATTTGGCCTATTCTCTTCCGTGGGATTTGACACTCCGCTTTATCGTCATGCATTACTTTCCGACTATTCATTACCTATTGAGGTCAACCAAAGCAACCAACTCACCATCGAACAATGGCAGCAATGGCTGAATTTACCCAATACTAACGCTCCTTGGTTCTCCTTCTTGAGGCTAAGTGGCTTGGATAAAGCAGATGCAGTAGGAAATGCCGCAGCTTTTGATGGTCAGATTAATACTGTACTAGAGACACTAAAAAACAAAAATGCACTGAACAATACGGTCATTGTTATTACCGCTGAACACAGTGAACTTGCCGCGACACATCCACCTAAGTGGATAAATAATGGCAGATTCAATCGTGCTCAAATGCATGTTCCACTGCTGATTCATTGGCCAGGAACACCATCACAGACAATTAGTAAACTGACAAGCCATCAGGACATCATGACAACATTAATGCAACGTTTGTTGCACGTCAGCAATTCTCCTGATGATTATTCTCAAGGCGAAGATCTATTTGCAGCACAGCGTGATAACCCGTGGATAATTACCGGTGATGATGGTTCCTTAATCATCACAACCAGTGAAAACACCTTGTTCTTGGATAAAAATGGTGACTATCACCTATATGACCTGGAAGGCAACGAAATCAAAGATGCTAAACCCAATCTGGCACAACTGTTACAGATACTAACCGAGGTTAAACATTTTATAGCCAACTAAATGCTTAAAAATCAATCGGTCACAAAATTCAGTGCTTGCTTTTAGATAAAAAATCAGTACCATAATAGGAATTATCGGCATGTAGCGCAGCTTGGTAGCGCACCGTCATGGGGTGTCGGGGGTCGTAGGTTCAAATCCTATCATGCCGACCAAATTTCCCTAGAAAAACCAACCTCTTATGGTTGGTTTTTTTATGGCTGGGATTTGGCTCTGGTAAAATTTTGGTAAAACTCTGGTAAAACCCCAACTTCAAATCTGGTATTTATAGCTACTGATAAGCCAGCTTTTCTTACCTAAAAATATAAGTTTATCTAATTATTCCTCTTCACTTCGGCACCTCTGGCCATTCCACATCAGGCGCTTGATTAACATCTACACGCGTAAGCAATACTCTGTACTTCTTCCATTCGAGTAGAGCGGCTTTCTCTGAGTCAGTAGCAACTTCTAAGTCAACAGAGTCTTGTAGCAATGAGAGTGTTTCATTTGCTTGTTGTAACAGTGCTGCTTGTTGTTGCTTCGCTTCATTAATCTGATGAGATTTGAGAAGGTCTTTATCAACTACCCATTCTTTGCCGTTCCATGTATCGAAATCTGTGGGAGGCTTCTTGAAGGTTAGGGTATCCGGCAGTTCACCGATTTCAGTGACTTCTTGCGGAGCGCGAGTTAACGTGTCGTAAGCTGTTTTGCCACGGTAATCCGGGAGGATTTGCCAGCACTTACCGTCTTCACTGCGACAAACGGCCACATCGTGAGAATCGGGAAGCTTTGGCGCATCGGGATAAGCACCGGCTGATAGACTGACACCGAGCATCACATACTCAATATCTGAAACTGTGAATTCTCTCGTTATCTGATTCGAGTGATAAACCTTTATCCAGCCTGCCTGAATTGCCAATCCGTCTTTACCCAATACGGCTGTTTCGTGTTCTAAAGAGTACTTTTGTTCTGTCATTATGCTGCTCTCACTATGTAGTTAAATGCAACGTTGCGGGGGCGGGTTTCGTCACCGCCCGCTAGTGATGTTGTGCTGTCGATATATAAAAAACCATTATTATCTCTGTCTGTACCAGCAGACCCAGTGTTGCCGTTATACCCTGTCGGAGTCGTTTCTTTATTGTTAGCATAGTGAAGGCTCCCCAGTGCTTCGATATAATATCTGTCGCGATAGTTATGATTATGCTTTACGAGTCCTTCCCCCTGCCACGACCCACACACCCTACCCGGATCTACCCCTCGGCTATCATCCCAACCACGAATAAATTCGCCCCTTAAATCAGGTACTCTACCGGCAGGATAAGCTTCAGCTAATTTTGGATATAGAGATTTATTAAATGATTGGCCGTTACACGTAAGATAACCTGCGGGTGTGTAGCGGTGTGGATATGGGAGCGGGACGCCGACAGGGCAACCACCCATTGCACCGCCAGCCACAGTTCCATTCGAGTTTAAAAAATACGCATATAAAAGTCCGTTCGCTGTGATGTATATTTGACCCACATCTGAAGACTGCCCGATATTGATCCCTTTTGCCCAATATGCACCTCTTTCACCAGAAAACGGTCCGATAAATCCTCGGCCGGGGATGCTGTTAACTGAAATAGCGGCGGGGAAAGCCCCCACATCCCCCGCATTCAAACTGATATCCCCGGTCAGCGCCTTACCGTTCACTTTCCGGCTGCTCGGTACGGCATTATTCGCCTTATTCACCGTCTCCACCAATCCGAGGTTTTTCACAAACTCACTTTTATTAGGGATGTCGGCGCCGTTTTGGTTTTTTGCAAGTTTGCTATTGGCGTTGTCGTTGACAGTCTTAAGCGCTGTATTTGTAGCGTAGTCTCCCTTGTCTTGCTTTGTGTTTAAAGCGTCAGTCACGGCTTTCTGACTCATCACTTGAGTTGTAGATTGACCCACAGCTTGTAATACATCTGACTTATTGAGTTTTTTATTAAGATTATCGATAAGAGATGATGTATTTACCAATTTCCATGCTGCATTCACCTGATCTTGTGTAGCTATGTTGAAATTAATCTTATTATTATCAATGAGGCTCTGGTATTCCTTCAACTCATCGTCAGATTGAAGTATTGCTCCTTTTGAGTAACCGCCTATTTGTTCTGTGTATTCTGTCGAAAACTTGAATTTACCGCCTTTCGATAAATGGACTATATTTTCAGAAATTTGATTTAAAATTCCGTTGAAATCCCTTCCGCTAGGAGGTAAACCACCCGCAGTAACAGGCAGCATGGTGATTGGCGGAAAGCCAACGTCCCATGTAGCTTTCTGATTTGCCAACTCAGAGGTGTGAGTTGCGGGAATGTCATCTTTCTGCCCGTCTTTTGCGAAGGGCATTGGAATTAAATTTGGATTTTTCATTTCTCACCTATTAAGCGAATGGCGCTTGTCCGAATGGTTGAAAACCTGTACCGAAAAAACCGAAATAATCTGATGTGGGTATTTCCTTAATACTGATTTGAACGCCGGATGGTCTTGGTAGGATGTTGTGACGGTGTATTAGGTTTTTTTCAAACCCAGATAATCTGTATTCAAAAACATATCTTGCCATCATATGCCCTGTAATCAAATAATACGATCTTCCACCCTTAAATGCTGTTTTTAAGAATTTATTAATATTATGTGCCGTGGCGTATAATATGTTTGAATAAGCTTTAATCATGACAATATCTTTGAAAGTTGCATCATCCATCATATAAGACACCTCACTATTTTCTCCCCCATAAAAAGGAGCCTGATTGAACGGAAGATACTTTTCCGTTTCATTGAATCCGAAATAATCGACATTTGGATCTGGGATAGAGATAGTCCGATTTATGCCTACTATTCTTCCCCAGATATCAAGACCAAACCCTTTTGCTGTCAGAACATTCACAGCCAGGTTGTAGAATTCAGTAGCATTTGTTCTCGGATCTACAGTCTCATTAACTGATTTCAATATTGAGCAAATTATTGGGCTATTAGCATACTGGCTAAGTAATGTTTCCCTGATATCTTGCATCACTCAATCCTTATATCGTCAACAGATAGTACCGGAAATTCGTCAATACCAAACTCAAGATAATTGACTGCACTCCCCATTTTTCTCGCAACCTGAATTGAAATAAGCCTCTCAGTTGTAGACTGAGCGACCACGCAAATATAATCGCTTGCGAGCAGCTTTTTAGCTATTTGTCCCTTACCTCTTCCGGTTTCAAATTCATTCAGTACCGCATTTCTAATGGCTTCTTTATCTTGGTGCGTGAGTTTCAACTTATCTTCAAATGTGATAATAAACTCGACAGGAATGTGATTTGGTCTGATAAATTTAATGTCATAAATAGGTGGCATGTAAGGGAAGTTTTCTTTATCCTCATAAATAACTGTAGTATTTCCCACGAATGAACACCCCGTTCCCGCCTTAATGAGGATTTGTTTTGCGATCTCGTGATCATCACCACCTACCACCGACACAGCAATTGAGTTACGTATCAACGGGTAGTTTGTTTTACCTACATTAATAGTTCCATCTGTTGGATTATCAATAACATAACAATCAATCACACCCTTAACGTTCGCTACTGCGCCATAAGTTGACGCGTTGGTATTTTTCGCGTTTACAGCGACAGATTGCTGACGGCGTAATTCAAACTCTTGCCGAGTTTCTTCATCTTTACCAACAATGGCCGCACTTTTATTCGTAACCGAATCCAAGCCATTAATATTTTTAACAATGCGATTAATGGTTTTTGCAGATGCACCAACTTTTCCGGCAACATCACAATAAACACTGACAGTTATCAGTCCATCATCACCTATTTTTGCTTCTACCTGTGTGCTCCATGTTTTCCCTGAGTCATCAGCCACTTGAAAACCGACCGGAATAACGGTATTTGCCAGCCCGTTAATCGTAATTTCGGCAACTGATTTAGTTGCTTGATGACGCTGGAGAAAATAGATATAGGCCAAAGCATCTTGCATCATGCCGTCAGCATATCGCGGATCAAAACCGTTCAAAAGATTAACAAGATAGTTACGCTCATCTGTGATAATTGCCGTTAGCGCTGTTACTAGTTGTCCCTGTGGCGTATCCATTGATTTGTTGATTTTATCACCAAAACATTCCTGCATTAGTTGCCACAAGCCATCTATAACTTCTTGGGTTGAAGGCGTCAATATGCCTTTCTGCGTGATTCTTAATGCAGGGATCATAATTCTATTACCCCTTTTCTCCCGTCAATATCAATGAATATGATCCTGCCTTTCACTACCCGGTCATTTGCCGTGCTGAGTTCCGCCTTTACAGAAATAACCCCATCAACGGACATTGCAGCATCCTCGATATATTTTCTGTACATTGCCAGGGAGTAACGATTTTTACCGAATATCTGCTCTAAGTAAGGAATACCCTCATCTTGCGAGTAATACATATCACTCAGGAATACACGACACTTATTAGCTACTGACTGCGCTCTGGCATACTGATCTGAAGCAATAGCAAGATTCCCCGCCGCATCGAGAGTTAAATCCCATGTGGCAGGCATTAAAAACAATGTCCGCATAGTTAAGCCTTTTGGTTAGGTGGGCTGGTATTTGAGCCTTGTCCGTTCTCGTGGTGTGTATGGCTGTTATAGAGCGATCTCATGCCCGCCATAGACTGAGAATTAATCGCGGTATTATCGGTGATATCACTTTGAGCCTGAATAGTGCTCGTAGCTTTTACTGGTGCGTCAAGTTCAATCTCAGAGCCTTTAATCGTCACTTTACCAGGTGAAACAATATCAATGCCACCATCCTTAAAGTGCACGAACTGGCTAGGTGTGCCATTAAGCAAGCCTCCGATATAAAGACTATCCGACAGGTCAAATTTGCGTTTACTGCCTGGAGGCGCAGAACCTTTTACTCGCTTCACTTTGGAGATATCCCGACTGGCAGTAAAGCAGAAACCCAAGTCACCCACCTTAGGATCAAGAATGACAGCATTCTTGCCGCCCTGATACCGAAAATAGGGCACGTTATAGATAGTGGCGTTATCGTAGGTATTTCCTGCTCCGTCTACTTGTAGCACCAAAGGCAGAATATCGACATACCCAACAGGATTCACCCCACCATTTTTTACTTTGGTCACCCTGCATATCGTTACCGTACCCATCCGACCAATGAGCGACCAAATAATGGCCTCTTGGGTCATGGCTCCGCCTGCTGTTACCTGTGGGTCATATAGTGATATTTGTTCTTCATTTCTTGATTGCGGCATAATTATCACCCCTCCGGCTGGCTGCAACTTCCATGAACCACTGAGCGGAGTCTTGTTCTGTCTCCAAAATCGTCCTGATGCCATAGACCAGCCAGTCACCATTACAGATAGATATCTGGCTGCCAGTAATGCGAACAATGCCCCCGAACCTTACTAAAGGGTCGTAAAAACATTTAAACTGAACGCCGATCATTGTGGGGGCCGGATAACTGATTAATCCTGTTTCAGGCGAAATAACAGGAATTTTCAATGTCCGGGGCTGGCCTTTCTTGGTCACACTGATTGTATTACTTTCGATGTATAAGTTCAGGTTGGCAGCCTCTGCCAACCACTTAACTTTTTCTATATCCGTATTGCATAGATATACATTAGATAGTTTTTCACTGACACCATTGGGATCAAGCGAATATCCCATACGTTTACAGATGTTACCCATGATATTGACAACATCATGCTCACCCTCATAACTCTCAGCATCTGTTGGCGTCATCTTCTCCAGAACAGCCGTCTGAGCTTCAATCACAAGTGCAACATTGGGCGCATCACCGAAATCGGGATAAGCAAAAGTGATCCCGCCCTTAAACGCCTGTGATAGCTCCTCTCCCTGCTCGCCCGTTTCAATTGTCACGTTATTGCGCAGTGCCTTTATATCGTTCCATTTGATGCGTAACAGCTTTTCCATTGTCTCCATCGGCAAACCGTAAGCCTTGATGCGAGCATGGGGAGCAATAGCGCCATTGCCGTAGTTGATTTCGGTATTGATTCTTAACCCAGTTGCTGAGAGTTTGTTTTTGTTATCTGAAGCGAACGATTCGTTTTTGCCCGATAATGTCAGTGTTATCCTGATTACCTTGCGATTAAATTTCATCATTCCATACCAATTTATAGCGGGAACCGAGACCGGAATATTCAGGATCTGAGTTACCCTCAATATCCACAAATATCAGCCATCGGCAGAGATAAGAAAGGTTTCGACAAATACGATTGCAGACCAGGTATTCCCCATTTTTCTGTACCGTGGCGAAAATCTTCCCTAATCTAGACTCTAGAGTTAAATCAATTAAGTCCCCATTAATGGAAAATGAGGTTGTTTGATTGGGGAGCGGCGATAATGCAATCTCGACAATCATTGCGGTAACCCTCCATTAATCCATTGATTAGCCATCTTTACACCCTCATCGAAAAACTTGGCTCCCCAGTCTGTAGCCCATTTAGCCACCCCATCTTCCTTGATCTTTTGGAGTTCGGAACGGTTATCAGGAGCTTTCTGTACTTGAGACTCCACTTTCTGAGTCTGATCGCCTGTATCTTTTTTCTTGGTATCTTCGGGATTCTTGACCTTTTCTTCATCATATTTAACCTTAATCTCTCTAATTTCTTCGAGATGCAGGTTAACTTTAATGAGCGTCGCCCCATCTTTTGCCTCTCTCGCCATGTCATAACCAACAATAGCCGCGTTGGTATAGACAAATTCAGGTGTGACAACATGAAATTTCAGCGTACTTTTTGCCAAAATTTCAATCTGAGACAGAAAAGCACCGCGCTCCAACGTTCCACCACTACCTTTACTTAACTGAACTGTGACTTTGTACGGATCACTGACTTTGTTGTAACTGGCAAATGAGCCGTTTTCTATCGGCGCACTCATAACTCTGAACTGATTTTGGTATTGCAGCGATATTACGTTGTCAGCAAGTAAAAGGGGGACTCCATATTGATTGAAGATCCCCCAATAATTGCCAAATAAAGTGTTAATCAACGCAGCCCCACCGAGACTAATACCAGCGTCCAGCGCGGCATCAGGTATACCTTTCCAATTCGGTATCTCCGGTATTCCAAACATAATCACCCCATTGACGGTATTATTTGGGATAGATACTCTCTGGCTGCCTGGCTTGCTTCTGATACTGTGCCAGTAATCGTGCTTGCAGTCGTCTGAACGTTAATATCACCGTTCAGATCCACCTTAACATTATTCACGTTAGATACAGGCTGAGCACCTATCTTGTTGGTTTGAGCAAGAAACTGATTTGCGCCTATATCCATATTTGACACAAGTGGTTTATTGATTGAGTCCTGTAGCTTAGCAATCGACTGTGAAAAACCGCCGATAGAATTTAAAAATCCCGTTCCTTTTTGTTGATCGTTTGGCGCGTCAGACATATATTTTCTGACTCGTGGGATATAGTCACGTGTCTCTTTTGGCATCATATCCATACCATACTTCTGTACGTTTCCTATACCCCAATTGTAAGACGCGAGCGCCTTTTCAATGTCGCCATTGTGAGTTTTCAACATCTGGCTTAAATATTTGGCGGCTGCTTCCGCTGACTTATCAGGATTGAATACATCATCACTTGTCAGCCCAAAACTTCGCGCAGTGGAATCAATGAACTGAAACATCCCTTTTGCCGAACCGTACTTTGTCTGAGGACCAATCGCGTTAGGGTTCCCTGTTGATTCAGTCATCGCAACGCCGCGCAATAAACCCGGAGGTAAATTATAGCGCTTCTCCAGTGACGCAAAAGTACCCGCCATTGAGTCGAGAAATTCACCTCCCTTAGATGTTGATTTCCTGCTAGGCTCTGTGATAGTTCCATCATCATTCAGTATTAGTTCCCCTTTTAAAATCTTGGCCTTTAACTCGTCGATTTCAGGATCACCGGTAGGAATATCTAGAGTAGTTGGCGTGATGGAAGTTTTGTATGATTTTTTATATCTATTATCAACCCACTTACCACCAACCCATTTGGCATCCCCTTCACCTATTAGAGCCAACCCGGCAGATTTCCAGTCTGGAGCAGATCTGAATCTTTGAAACAAATCATATTTACCAAATGCCCAATTGAGGGCAGAATCTATATACTCCTCACTCTCATATGCCGCAGCTGCGGCCATACCAATGAACCCAGCCCTTCCTGCTACACCTAATTTTCCACCTTTCCCGCCTGGAATTTTTATATTTTTTGCGGCCTTAGATACTTCACCAAAAGTGCCTAAAATACTTTTCAGCCATTTAGTTCCCAAATATGTAGCAAAACCAGCAAATGCCACTTTCAGCATATCTATCTCACCATTTGTATCCTTAAACCAATTAGACAATGGAGAACTTTTGAACCATTCTCCTAATTGCTTAAGCCATCTAAGAACCATTTCTATGGTTTCAGACCACGAAGACCAATCGAAAAGTGACTTTCCGCCCTTCGCCCAGGTCTGGTAATCGTCATAAAGCAACAGGAACGCGGCAGCAAGAGCGAGGATCAAGCCTGTTGTGCCAAATAGAGGGGCAAAAGCCGCAAGCATCACTGCACCAACACGCCACAGAACGGGGATCAATGTTGCAGCCAAGAAAACTGACAGCGTTTTGAATATGTTGAGTGCCGTATCCCTGTGTTTATTCAGGTATTCAAAAAAACCTGTCACTTTTGCTGTGAGAGTGAGCAAGTGCGGGATCAGGTAATTGGCTACAATGGTTTTTAATCCCTCCCATTGTTGACCGAGTATTGAGTTTTGTTCCCGTAGCTTGCGGTTTAGTTCCAATTCTTCTTTCGTGGAGATAACAAGGTTTTTCTGTGCATCAAGTCTCTTCTGGATTGCATCACGCCCTTGCAATAAGGTGTTAATTGTTCCCTCATCAAAGCCCATGCTTTTTGCAATGTTATATGCCTGTGGTCTTTCCAACTTCGACAGACTATCAGCAACATCAATAAGAATATCATCAAGATTGCGGATCTTACCTGATGCATCGACTACACCGACACCAAGCGCATTGAAATATGGCAGAATAGATGCATCTCCCACTGTCACTAAATCCCACAATGATTTACTGAGACTTGTCATGCTGGCTGCCATGCCGTCAGCACTACCGCCTGACATTTCCGCGACATTCTGCCACTTTTTGATGGTATCCGCGCTCATTCCGAGATTTTTACTCAGGAAATTAAGCTGATCGTTAGACCGTGAAATATCGTTAACCAGCTTAGTTAAGCCCGTAGAAACGAATATCGCAGAAAATAAACCTGTTAATGCTTTAATGCCATTGTTGATGGATTGACTAAAATCATCAGATTTTTTAGTTGCACGTTTCAGGCTATCTGAGAATCCACCCATTGCGCCAGATGCGCCACCAGAGGATTTGCTAACATTATCGGCGGATTTGGCTAATTTATCATTGGATTTGATCGCTTTGCTTGAGTCACTTTCAAAGCTGCCGCCATCCAATTTCAATGAGACAAGTAAAGTATCAATTAGAGTTGCCATTTGCGATTTCTTCTATGAGACGTTTGTTGTATTCGCTCACCTGATGTATTTCAATCAGGTTCAGCGCATCTTCAAGGCTGTATATCGTTGAAAGCTCATGCAGCGTTGCATACCCTTTATTACCTGCCGAGATAACCTGATACACAACGCTGGAGACGTTCACAGTTTCAGCAAATACACCGTCTTTCAGTGGCAGCCCGGCTTTCAACTTTTCTAATCTGAGCCACCGCCTTGTGTTAAAAAATCGATGTGGATTGCGAGAGCCTCTTTTCGCAGAGTGAACATAGTTTTGATATCACTGATATCAGAGTTAAATTCGATACTACGAGCATTGCCCCCTGACGGGACGATTTGGGCGCACTCTAGCAACTCATCCAGTAGAGGAATGCCGACATCCGCCCGAATGCCCGACAGTGCTTTAATCGCAACCTGAGCCATGCCAAGCATCCCCATTTCGGGTTTGATATCACCAATATCAATACCACCATTTGCAATAGCAAACAGGGCACGCATAGCCCAGTTATCAGCCTGAACGATGGGCATTTCAGTGATGACAAACGTTTTACCCATGTCACGACCCGATTCGATAGTGATCGTCTTGGATTTTAGAGCCATTATGCGATTTCCTCAGCACCGTTAGTTACCACGTTGAAGTTGTAGCTCGTGCCATCCAGTAGCTTCTTGCCACTTGCACCACCTGTCATGCTAATTAATGCACCGGTACCAGAGTAACGTTTCCCGATTGACGGAATTTCAACAACGATATCGATAAAACGCGCTTCCATATTGGAGTTAAAATCTTTGCGAATATTTTCGAGGATCTGAGTAGATGAGCTGTTGGCTTCTAAGTGCAGCGTCCATTGCGTTTCATGCGGCGTGTAGCCGATTGACTGTTTACCATCCACTCCGATACGGGTTTCCCCGATATTGACCTCACCGAATTCCCACGCGTTGTTAGCTTGGAACCCCTGAATCGTGACGTAATCGTCATAAATCCCTTTACAGCGCAGCATCAACACTGCGTTAGCTGATGTAATGGTGCGTGGGTTATGTCCCATTGGCATAATGATTTACCTCTTACTGAACGTTGATTGATGGCAAGGTGACTTTCTGGACGCTTCCACCATCCGCATACCAGAATTTTAACGGCATGGATTTGCGCAATCCGCGAGTTTGTGCGGGAGTATCATCAATGAGCACACACCAGCCTTCGGTTTGAATCTGAGCCGCCGCATCGAAACCCGCCTCAACGTTAATCTGTTTCTTCTGCTGTTCAGACAGAACGACACCACGCTGAATAGCACCAAAATTCAGCATCTGGTCAATCGGATCTTTGATAGCTGCACGATGAATGGCTTTCCCCTGCGCGTTATACGGAATGCTCTTGAAACTGGTTAACATCGTCATCAATGCCAATTGCAACTGGCTATTCAGGAATACCTGATTAACGTAGCTGTCCATCCATTTGAACTTGCCGGAAATCGAACCCTGATTGACAAATACGAATCGATCATTTGCTGTGCCATAAGCACCGTAAAAGTTGAATCGCAACCGTAATAGCTCATCAGCCAGTGCTTTGTCGGTCACAGTCGGGGTTAACCCCTCTTGACGACGGAAAGCGAATGTTGCACGACCATTTAGCTCGTTAAAATTCAACGACGCAGCATAGGTACAGGCGAATGCGCCATGAGTATGGTCGCCGTACATTAGACATGTACCGCCAATTTCAGACTCAGCAATCGTGTTAGCGATCACCTCCAGCGCAACTTTATCTTTACTGTCCGAATACAGGACATGCACGTATTGGTCATTTTGCAGTGACACCCATCGAGATATAGCTAATTTTTCGTCTGAACTAAAATCACCAATAGCCATGATGGAAACGAAATTACTCACTGTCTTGGTAATGCGTGGCATCAATTCATCAATAGTGTCAGCATTGAGTCCGTCGTTTTTCTGTGCACCAGTTTCCTCTGTTAGTCCCATGTATTCAGCCAGGTCGCCAGCCCCCAATCCGATAGTACCCGCCGATCCTTTTGTTGCCCCTTCAATTGTGAAAGTACGACTCGCAGTGTCATATTTGCATACACCAGACTTCGCTAGTGAAGCAGATACCGCCTCAGCTAATGCTGAATAGCTTTTAATATCGGCAGGGGTAATGGTGATAACCACGCGCTTACCGTCGATATCCAATGCAAAGCCTTGCGGTATATAGGAAAAATCAGTCCGCAACGCAACCTTCCCCCCCACCAGCTTCGCCGCCTGTGCGGTCGTCATCATTGATGCAATATAAAGCGTTTCGGGTCTGGTTGTTGAACCAACGAAACCGGTAAAATAAACCTGAGTGGCCTCATGCTCTTTGGACTTGGTACCAAAGATTTCGGCGACCTGTTCGGCAGAGCCGAAAGCCTTAACACCTAACATTGCCGGGGGTGTCTGCTTTGTGACAAATACAGCGTTCAGTGCCAACGGGTTTCCGCCAGTGCCAACAACACCGGGTAAGACGCTGACAATGTCACTCGCCGGAATAGTATTCATACGTATTCACCTTAAATAGAATTGATATCAATAGAGAATGAATCAGAATTGTCGATTGAGTAGGTTGTTTCAGGGTTGTATTGCAGTTTGATTTCAAGCATGACGCGGTTTTCATATTGGCTGGCCTCATTAACCAATACATTTTTCTTGGGTTGTTCACTGTAAAGTGGCTGGCATTTTTTCAGCCGTTCAGTGGTGTAACTTGACTGCCAAAGATTCGCCATCACCCGCGCTCGTGAATCCGCGTCCACGCCGTAAAAATCTATCTGTATCGTCAGTTCTACGGAGCGTTGCGCGGTGATTTCTGACGATCCGTGATGGTAATAATTGGCGGTATAATCAAGGTCACGCTCAAACAATGCGTGCATCACAATGCCGTTTTTAGGTATTGGGACACCATTTTGATAACCCTGAGCAACATCACATTTGAATAATTCAATGAGATATTTTCGTAAGTCGATGAATATATCTCTATGAGTTACCGCTATTGTCGCCATAACAACACCTTAACCCACGTGGGATACGACTCAATAACTTGGGTCACATTCCATTCTGACACTTCATCTTCGCCATAAGCAGCAAATCGCATCTTGTCAGAGCCTTTGTCCTTAGCCCTGCGCAACGCTGATATTTGCCCTCTGGCATAAGCATAGATGAACTGGCCCTGTTGATTAATGACGCCCAGATGTTCTAAATCCTGTGTATTCAGGCTTTGTAACTGAACAGTAATTTCATGCTCTGTGTAATCAGGGATTTGCTCACCCGCTTCATCAATGGCGTAACCGTTGTTTACAACCAGGATGGCGTTAATGTTGGGGTTAACGCTGACAATTAACCCGTTAGCAATACCTCTGACATCAATCATCATTCACCTCATAACTGAATGAACGCGACAGTTGCGCAGTTTCTACTAGTGGTTTATTAAAGCCCTTTTTCGCTACAGTTAATGGGCTATTCGGTGGTGCCGTCCATGACAAAACAGATGCCTGTAATTCATCAACGATAACTCCTCCGAGTGCTGACATTGCCTGTTTTGCATTACCGTTATAATGTTTGATGCCTCTTGCTAAAACTCCAGACCATTCATGGTTACCATTGGCGATCACTGTTCTAAAAAATGGCCTTGGCGGTATGCTTGCTTCAGGAGCACCATATTCATTGATATAGCCCGCCGTAGCGACTGGTGTTCCATCGGGATAAGTAGCTGACTCAAAAATACCAGCCCTTAATTCAAGGTTGCTGTTATTCAGATATTTCATCAGCGCTTCTTCAAGCTTTGACATATCACCTCCTAACATGTATTGGCATCTGACCGATCACATAGAGGAATGATCGATAACGGGCGGTCAATTGCCAGTATTTCGCCCCATATGGTGTTTGGATGTACCATTTCTCGGCGTCCTTGGTCGTGCCGTAATCCAGAGATATAGACACACTACCCTCACTGGCGTTTGCCGCTCTGCCAACCGAGTTATTGCCCACGGCCACATTGTTTTCCAGTATTGCTATATGGGCCATGAGTAGGTAAAGAAGCGTTTCCCGTTCTTTCAGATTCTTAACACAGCTATGCTCGGTGTTATTCAGGATCATACAGGCTTCCACAAAATACATTTCCAGTTGCGCATCGGTCGCAGTGATATTGGGATAGAGTTCGCGCCACTTCGCAATATTGAGTTCAACAATGTTGCTCATGCTAGTCTCCCTTTAGTCCGCTTTCTCAACTTCTTTCACCTGATCTGGTTGGATGCGTTCAGTCCCGGATTTCGCTTTTTGCTTTTCTTTGGCTTCTGCCTTAGTGCTTGCCCCTTGTTCATGGGCAAAAATAAGGCCGTTTGTCACCAAGTCACGGTCTTTGTTCTCTTCTAGCCATACCCCCCAAAGTTCAGCGTCAACGCCATGAGTCAAGCCAAATCCGGTTTCGTCAATAAATCCTTTGGCAGGCCCATTAACAGCAATACGCTGTTCGCCAACATCTAAGTACAAACCGTTAGCCAATTTGCACGCGATAACTACAGTAGACATATTTCACCTTTAGAATAAAAACCGCCCAAAAGGCGGCTGTATTGAATGGAAATGAGGCTTAGGAAACCAGCATCGAAGCGATAAACTGAGGTCGGTAAACCACTGCACCAAACGAACCCTGAGAGCGTTTCTGCTTCCAAGAAGAAGACTCCTGAATCATTGGATGCACACGCATCTTTTCAGTGAAGCCTAAGTCCAGTGTTTTCTGTCCTTCGTATTCCTCAACGACCAATCTGACCAACTCCCCTGCATTTGTAGTCATCTCAGGAATACTGGTGATTTTCATGTTAGGGAAGTTTTTACTCAACTGATCTGAAACGCTGACGTTATACTGGTTAGTTTTTGTTAACTGAACTTCCATTTCTGGCGAAAGAGTCATCGTCATTGGGGTATTACGATCAATCAGTCCACCAGTTTGCTTGACTAACTGCTGGAACAACTTACGAATCGACTCGTAAACTCCGCCTCCATCAAGTTTTTCCCATGCCCCAGAGGTGATATTAGGTAATAAACCAGGATCATTGAGATAACCATAGTTTTCCAAACCAGCTACACCGTAGAGATAGGTTTTATTCTGGAATTTGTTCAGAGTCAGCACGGCTGCGCGTTGTTTTGCCGATGCCCAATCCAACTTAGCGGCTCCCGCCATTTCCATTTCACGCTCACCCACACGGACAAAAGTTTGATAGTGGTACGGCTGACGCGTAGGCCAGTTGACGTTTACGCCAGTTAAACCATTGTTATTGTAGTCACCATAGGTGGATGTTTCACCTGTTGATTCAACTACGGGGAACGCAGCGGTTTGGGTTGTCCAGTCGCCCCGTTTCACCTCTTGAAATGCCTCCGCCATACGCATTGGCGTAACCAGTACCTCAATGACTTTTGGATCAACGAATGTGGTAAATAGTGACAAAATGCCTGCGTTTGGCGTTGTCACCAGTGCGCTATCCATTGCCATGTGGCGAAGCTGGTTAGTCAGTTCCTGCATCTGATAACCTGTGTTAAATACGACACCTGCGCGTCTTTCTAATGCACTTAAATTCAATGGCATAATTTTTCCTTACAGAGAACTGGACATTTTTGTCAAACCGCTTGGGACAGTCTTCGCAACACGATACTTAGTTGCTTCAACTGCCTTATCCTCAGGATCAATAGCATCAACGGCTTTAGCCTCACCAGTATTCACGTCAGCAACAATAAACTGGCCGAGTTTTCCACCAGCCGCCAGTACAACGAGATAATCACCGCCAGTCATCAACGTAACTTCACGCCCTTTGGGGATTTTCATTGATGCTTCGGCACCGTACTGATCGACAATCGCCTGGTTGTTACGATGAACAAAGCCCAGAACACCGCCAGTGACCTTCTTATTTGATACAATCCCTTTATCGTCAGCCCACGCAAATAACCCGACCGTTACACCATCAGTGCCGGATTTAAGCCGCCCCTCTCCTGCCACCATTGAAAAATGTGGGTTAGCTGATGCGAAATCACCAGCAACACCCAATGGTAGGTCATTATTCATTGTTCTTTGGAAACCGCTCATATTTTCTCCTTAGCCGAAACGGGCCGTTAATGGATCATCAGCGAATGAATCGTAATCCATTGCTACATTGGGTTTGGTTGCCGATGCCTGATTACTCAGCAACATGCCAACCATTGATTTGTAAGCGCTAGGGTGTACACCGCTAACATCTACCCCTTTCTGTTTCAACGCTGCTGCATAGACATCTTCTGCACTATCCATTGCCACAATACCGATCAGTGGCTTAACGTCCTCACGTGCTTGAAATAAGGCAGTCACACGCTCAACCGCACGCTGTTCTATCATTGCTGCGTCCATAGCTGGCTTCTTATCCTCTTCCTTGGCCTTCTTGTCTTTGTCATTTTCTTCATCACTTGCCCCCTCTGGTTTTTTCCCGCCTTCTGGTGGCTCAGGTGCGGTATCTTTTGCACCTTCTGGCTTTTCATTAGAGGTTGTTTTCTCGACGTTTTCCATCACCTCATCAACAACCCCTCTCAGCCCTTCATCAGATAAATCTGAGTCCATAGCCAAGCGAATTTTCTCGGCAATTTTTGTCAGTGCCCCTTTCTTTAATTTCATCTCTTTCTCCAAATCAACCGTTTTATGGTCTGAAATAATTGCGTCTGGCCCAATCCTGCCTTTCTCCACCAGCGCCACATGATTTGCGCGAATATCACGCATCACGCCATCATATTTAACCCCCTGATACTCCCCAGGAGTCATGTCAGGAACGTAGGCATAGGCCGAAGAAAGCTCCTGCATTTTCCCGCTCTCAATTAACTCGATAGCATATTCATCCCACACACCCAAGTCGCCGTAGAGCCTGCCATCCTCAAAGGTGATGTCAGAACCTATTGCGCCTACAGTGTCTTCTTTCTTGGGATCGGATGCGTTGACGGGGATATGTCGGATAAGTAGCTGTTTCTTGCTAAATGTACTTGCTGCTTTCTCCAGTTCGTATGAGTCACGCAACATGTGATATACCCGTTCTGGGTCGAGTCCGAGCTTTTCATAACCCGGTATTTCTTTTCCCCGATATGTATTAACAGCCGCCTTTGATAGAACGGTACGTTCAACAATAAGATGCCCGTTACCGTCTTTACTACGCATTGATCTATCAAATGCGAGTTTGTCAGTCATTGGCTCACCTCTTAGATTTGGACGTAAAAAAACCGCAGTTAAGCGGGATAAATAGTTGCTTTCATCCCAAATTGGGACTAGTATAACTTTATGAAAATCATCTCAGTCAGTACATTAAAACAGTTCTGGGAAACGTATCCCGATGCTGAACAACAGTTAAAAGCGTGGGTTGACGAGGCAAAGAAAGCAACTTGGAAAACCCCTGCTGAAATTAAAACCCAGTACCGTAACGCAAGTATTCTAAAAAACAATCGCGTGGTATTTAACATTAAAGGGAACAGCTACCGCCTGATAGTTTCTATTGTTTATCCCATCGGCTGGGTGTACGTAAAATTCATTGGCACACATAAACAATACGATACTGTAGATGCCAATACCGTAGAACCGGAGTAAAAATGAACATTAAACCTATTCGTACCGAACAAGACTATCAAGCAGCGTTAAAGGCTATTTCGCCACTTTTCGATAATCAGCCTGAAATCGGAACACCTGAATTTGATTACATGGAAGTGATGGTCCTTCTCATTGAAGCTTATGAAGCAGAACACTATCACATAGACCCGCCCGATCCGATTGAAGCTATAAAATTCAGAATGGAACAATCTGGATTGACAGCAAAAGACTTGGTACCAGCAATTGGCAAAGTAAATCGCGTGTATGAAATACTTAATCGCAAACGTAGCCTCACTCTACCTATGGTATGGAATTTACATAAAATGTTCGGAATACCAGCGGAAAGCTTAATAAAACCGGCAAAACATGCTTAATTTTTCTAAATAACCCGCCATTAGAGCGGGTTATCTTTTGGTAATTTGCTGTTTTATAAATACAATTATTAAAAATTAAGTCACTTCTAACTAACTCGTCCGTATTTGGCTGTAAGCTGCTTGTCGTACTTTAAGACAAACGCTTTGACATTTGCGCTTATTTTATTAGTATCTCCACCTTTGCCATTTTTGATATTATCCTTGCATTCATCGACACTTTTTGCACACCACTGACTCATGATATTTTCATTTGACATGTACAGAGAGTATATAAATGCATTTTCAATGTTAGTGGCTTTGCGGACAAAAGCATCATAAGAAACACAATCAGTAAATAATGGCTCATCCATATCACCAGCACCAGCGCCAACACAAACCATGTCTACTTTGCCGTTTTTCTTCAAACCATAAACATAATCATCATTTTTATCTGCGTACAACGAGACTATGCTGAGCGTATCCCAAATGTTTGCAGAATCCCCTGATACATTCACAACAGCATGCTCATCAGAATAATCAGTACCTACACTATTAATGGTGCCAGTTATTCTTATTTTTTTTCCTGTATACTTTTTGCTTGCTGAGAGAAGGTTGCTCTCGTAATCAGCATAAATTTCAGTTCCAGTAAACGTCCCCATAACGTTGGATCTATCTAATATGTCCCCATCACCTGATAACCCTTCGAACATCATTTTCATATAGTTGTTATAGGCTATATTATTTTTAGGGGCGGGCAAACCAAACTCATCTACCTGTTGTCCTCGTGACACCTGGCTCGATTTTGTGTCCTCTTTGCCGCTTCCCGCTGCAATCTGCCTATATAGTTCCGCAGATCTCTTATACCAATTCAGTAAACATTCTTTTGTATCGCAGTTATTCTCACGCAGTTTCCAATTCTGTTTAACCAATGCTTTAAAGTCATCACTATTACCAGTGACAACTTTCGCTTGCAGATAATCGACATACAGAACATCATCAGCTTGGGATAATGCCGGGGTTGAGCAGATTAACTTTTCAGCCTTACTAGTAGCTTTTGCGCAATCAAAGCTCGCAGAATTAGCAGTAGCAGATACTAGAAATAAAGCGATAACAATTTTCTTTAACATACTTTGCCCTCAATCACGCTTCATATGTTTTAACTCAGCGATAATACTGTCCTGCTTCTCAACTATTTCTTTCAGCATTGCTATTTGCTGTTCTGTTTTTGACGCTTTCTTTACAATAAACCACGCTATAGCGAACAAAAACACATACGAAACGATGGTAATTATTGTTAAATAGGGCATTCCTGCTTCCATGTTAAACCTCACTGAATAAATTAAACTGGCTCAATTATAGGTCAATTGCTCAAACAAAATACAGCAAAATCAAAACGGCAGTATCGACTTACTGCCACATTTGCACCGAATCTTTTGTCCTGGCAATATCCACTCACCCTCTATATACATACCCTTTTCAACGTCAAATTCTTTGCCATGTGCTGCCAGATGTGATGGTCTAGGCTGCTTCCCTGCGTGTGAGTGAATCCAGATGGCTTTTTTAATTCCCAGCTCTTTACGCCTCGCTTGTTCAATAACCGCATGGGCTTTTCCCGCCTGATCGGTCGCAATAAATTCAGCCCTATTTCGCGTGACATGGAAATCATGCTGTAGGTTTTCTGTCAGTGAAGCAAGATCATAACCACCAGTTACAGTCTGCCAGACATGCATTTGAACTTTACTCAAATACTCAGTGCCAATTGATTTAATTAGACCAACATTTTCTCCCATTACCGCCCTGAGCGCATTGAGTGTCTGCTCGTTGTTTTGCATCCGAACAGTAAACCCTCGTTTCCGTAGCAAGTTAGCCAGCCGAATATCGTAATTATTCACGGTCTTATCAACAAACAATTTAGCAATGTCCTGAGATAATATATCCAGCTTCTTATTCCATTTGTCGAGCATGTAATCAACAACATGGGCTATCCAGTCTGAGATGCCATCATTTGCCAGTTCTGCCCGCGCCTTATTCCTGAACTCACGCACCAGAGCAGCATCAACATCACTCCTCATCTCTTTGGTGATATCCATGAGAGCATGATAATAGTCACCCTCAATGATAATACTCGGCTTGATTTCTGGCATGACATTACGACCGGGCTGTATCGGCCTTAGCATCGGTTTCTTCACCATAATCTGGAACTCCGAACGGTGATGGTATTATTTTATCTGGGTCGATAAACCTGAATGGGTTTTCTTCGTCTGATGAAATAACTTGCCGAACCTCTTCACCATCCACCACACCAGCCTGATAGTAAACTACCGCAGTTTCGGCCTTAGTTTTCTCTGTTGTCGCTCTCTGCTCATCCGTCAGTTGATGCAGCGAATTGAACTCAAAATAGAGACTATCATCGATATCACAGAACAAATGGAGCTGAATCAGTTTCAAGATGATCGTCATCTGCGGCAGTAAATGAGCGCTCTGTAATGATGCTATATAGTCGTTATAGACACGTATTTCACCCTCACTACTGGCATTCAGTCCATTAGGGGTTAAACCCAATAGTTTGACTAACGGTGTGTGGCTGGGTGCCGCCATCTGTTCTTGTGCTTGTCTCTGTAATGAGTCAAGTCCAGAGAGCGGCGTGTTGAACTGGAAGAACTCTTCATTCTCTTTATCCAACAACATCAAATTACGATTGTCTTTGTAGAGAGAGAACATAGCCGCTCTAAGCTTGATATCAGCGCCATCTTCGCCATTTAAAATGCCCTGCATGTTAGTCGCCAGCCCAGTCATAGAAAATGAGTGTATTAGTTCACTGATTGAGTCTGTTGTTCTCTGCCAGCGCTCTACGTAGGGCTTCATGAGCTGCAACATACTTACACCGCTGAAATTGTACGCAGGTTTTAGAATGTCAGACACAGGCCGCATTATCAGTGTCATCAACCTGTCAGCATGAACCTCTTTACCCAACACGAACCATTGAGATGGCTTAAAAAAATCATCTGCCATCGGGTCATGAGCGTTATACAGACTTGGAGTTGACCAAATAGGTTCTATCAGATTGAATCCTCTGAGGCAGCCTTCCTTTATACCTGTTGGACTGATTACTAGTGGTAACTTAGTTTTATCCTCATGCTCCTTAATATCGATAAACAACTGAGAACGACCAAATATCATTTCATTCTCAATATGTTTACGCATCAGGTCACGAACCTTGAGCCGCTCCATCTCCGCAGTAATAGC
The DNA here is from genome assembly GCF_042879355.1 of Photorhabdus sp. RM71S. NCBI lineage: Bacteria > Pseudomonadati > Pseudomonadota > Gammaproteobacteria > Enterobacterales > Morganellaceae > Photorhabdus > Photorhabdus sp. RM71S. Next base: position 84,607 of record NZ_JBHFKV010000015.1, read on the forward strand.
AGCGATTTTATCTGTTTTATCTTCACCTTCATTGATTTTCCCGCTGCTGCGTGCCTTAACTTTACCCCATTCGCGGGTCATCTCTTTGGCTGTCGTCTCAGGTACGCTTCGGTAATCACTTGACTGAGACATAACGGCAAGAGCAGGGTAGCCCAGAAATCCAGAATAGAACTGCGGGTCAGCATTGACGTAATCATAAACACCATTGCATGATACTGAGTCCATCGCTACAGGCGCTTGCTTGCCTTTGGGTACCACTGAGGGGTGGATCTTAGGTGGTTCTATTTTGACAGATTGCTTAGCGTTATTGCTGTCATTCATGAGGTTCAGCAATGCTTTTTCATAGGCTTTCGATTGTTCTAATTTAGCTTGAGCCTGCTCTGTCTTAGCTTTTTCAATAGCCAGCTCCCGCTCAATCAACTCCAATTCTAACTCTAACAGACGTTGCTTTTTACCAGATTTAAACCATTTCATTTAGATACCCATTAGAGCGTTAGGACTGATGCGCATACCAGAGTTGATATTTGCAAATGACATAATGAATGCGTCAGCAATGTTAGGTGACTTGATGTCACGCTTCGCAAGGTCTTTTTTTCCCTCTACTTTTACTCGACCATTGTTATCAAAATCACGTTTAGGTATAGCTAACTCGAATTTCAATTTTTCAAGGTATGGAATATCAGAAGAAATACTGATTAATTCATCATCTCTAAACTTCTCAGGTTCTACCCCATTCTTGATGGCATTAACCACTACATAGGTATTTCTGAATCGATCTGCCACCGTCCACCACGCCTGAGCTTTCAGGTTAGAAAAGAAGTCCTTATTCTTAACCTTGGGTTGATAATATTGCTCAGGCTTCATCACCGCTGAGCCAGCATTAAATTTGTGATAACCGATGCTTGATTTGTGCTCTTTGTTAAGTTCCTTGAATTTACCACCAGCGCTAGCCCCCACACCGATACTGTCATAGAAAATCTCAGCATCACGTACTCTTGCAGCCTGGTAAGTTCGAGAACAACTTTTCAATAACTCATCTTCCTTGCCTTTCCATTCATCGCACCATAATGCTACCGAGCCATGAGAAAACACCGTAGCGCACCTATCATCACCGTCATCGGCAACGTCGAACCCGATACGTTTACGCCCGCTTGGCTCAAATCCAATGAGTTTATGCGCATCAATAGCCGCCTCCACCCATGATAATTTAATGACCGCTGTATCGTCGTCGCTTCTGGGCACACCGAGATAAATATGGTTAAACGTCTCAGGATCACGCAGCTTTGCAGCTTCAATAACACCTTTGATGGTGTTACTTAGGAATGGGTTTTCATCATAATTAATACGGCGAACTATCGTTTTAGGTGGTGGGTTAACAACGAAATTCCGCCACACAAAATCAGTCACAAGGCCGGGATTGAATATAAACCAGCACTCGGATCCTTCCTTTCGAATTGTTGGCTCTAATATCTCCCATTGCGCCTCAGTCATTGCATGAGCTTCTTCGTTCCACAGTACATCAACACCTTCCAATGACTTGATTTCATCAATGTGTCGCCACAGCCCATAAAACATGAACTCACTACCAGTGACCTTATTGATAATCTTATTGTTGAGAATTCTGAATCTGTGACGGAGGTTAAAACGGTTTATTTGGATCTTTAAGAGAGCGTACACCGATTCTTCTATTTTTTCTTGTATTTGCCTAGTGCATAAAAAACGTAACTTATAATTATCTGCGAGGAATATGGCGAATCCAGCAGCGTCCCAAGACTTAGATGATGTTCTACCACCATATAAGATCTTATTCCTCGCTTGTGTCGTCCAAAATGGCCTGAGTGCTGGATTCAGACTTGGCTTTTCCAATGTCTGCATAAAAATCATTTAACCCTGTTGGAGTCATTGAGCCATCAGAAGAACTTAAATCAATCTCCTGTTTATCGCGCCAATTCCTACCTTGCCTGTTCTTAAGCCAGAAGATTGCGGCTGTTGTATCGGGGGGATAATGCTTTTCAAGTGGCGTTTCGACTATCTGGTCATTAATAACCCTGATATCAACATCAGGCGCTACATATCCCATAGCCCGTAAATAAAGACGTTCTGCCACATTTCCATCAGCTACTTGTTTTCCCTTTTTTATGGACTCCGAAAATCCAGGATAATCAATCTTCCATTTGTTTATAGTTGATTCACTGACTTCAAAGAAATCAGCTAATTCAGCGTCTGTATATCCTAACAAGCACAGTTTACGTGCTTGCTCAGCATACGCCTCCTGATACTTGGTTGGACGTCCCATCTCTTTCCCTTAAATAAAAAGGCCGCACTGGGCGACCGGATTGAATTTATGCCTGCTTTGTTAACCCACTCAGGCGGCGCGGGCTTCCTGCTTTCCACAGTCAAGAAAAATTGATATTTTGGTCAGCCCACAGTCAAACTAAGGAATAACAAAAATGGCAAGATACATGGTCAGAGTTGAACTATATGGCGCTGAAGGCAATGAATATGAAACTCTCCACGAAGGCATGGGATCCATCGGATTGTACAAAACAATATTAGGTGATAATAATAGAGCACTGCAATTACCACAAGGAACGTATCAAGGAAAATCTAACCTTAGTGCGAAAGAATTATGTTCCAGAATAAACAGGGTTGCATCTCCACTATCAAAGGGAAGTCCATCTATCATTGCTTGTGCTTTGACTGGTGACTGGGAAGCCTGGTTATCATTTGCTAGATGACGAACCAGTTCTTCCGTATTCGATTTTAGGCTCTTCACTCTCCAAGGCCACAAACGCTTTCCTTACATTGTGGCCTAGAAATCTAATCACATTAGGATCTAAACCAAGTTCATGTTGGTATTCCATCCTCAACATATCTGCTAATACTTCACGTGCTGCCTGTTGTGACTCGATTGTTAAATCTTCAAATTTCATATTAAATCCTCTCTGAACCCTTTCCAACACGGAAACAGTTGTAATCAGAACTTTATGCTAAAAAGTCGGTATCTGCTCGCTGGGCGCCCATAAAGAAATCACTACTATCGAGCACTCTGTCAGCAGAATGCTCTGAATGAGTTACTTTGACGGCTTGACCGAGCTGTATTTACTCGCCCACGCTTTAGCAATATGCAGACAGTCATCGTACATCTTGCCCTT